>JAUNDK010000102.1 GCA_030526115.1 Clostridia bacterium | reverse complement strand
AAGAGTTATCTAAAAATTTCTTGAAATTCTTATTGACTTTTAATAGTTAGTCTTTCCGATGATTCTTTCTTCTGTGTCTTTCATGAAATCTCACCACCTTTTGCTTATACCTATTCTACATCAGACCCATGTCCCAAAAAACTCCCAGCTTATCTCTCAGCTGCATTTTTCTCAAGGGCCTGTCTTCTTATTCTGTCCTCGAACTGAGATCCATGCTCAAGGAGTTTCTCCTTAGCATCATAATGATAGCAGTGATCGGAGAGAACCTCCTCCTTCTTAACCTCAGCCGCATTTACCTCACGAACCATATTATCGAGCTGTACTGAAGTCATACCGCTGGACTCTGGTACCGCAAGGAGTTCATGAATTGAAGACGGAAGAACATAGAAATTCTCCCCGAGCTTCTCTGCAATCTGATCGAGTGCCTCATGATAGAACAGTACGGAAGCTCCGTTCTGCTTATCTGTATTTGAGATAACTGTAAGTCCTGACGGATCTCTGCTTGGAAACTCAACATCAAGAATATGATCTATATCCTCCTTCGGTGCACCCTGTGAGATAAGATCCTTTCTGAATGCTTCTCTGAGAGCATCCTCCATTGACATGACTGTCATAGGATTTTTCGCCATTGAATTCTTGACTGCATCCACATGAAGTCTTGCTGCACTGACTCCAAAGTTCTCCATGAGACCGTTGGTAATCATAACGGATGTGGTTCTGTCCGCAGACTGAGAAAGAGCTATGTGATATGTGAGAATCATATCCAGCTTCTGTGCGTGAGGAACTTTATCCATCAGATCCTCATTCATTTTCTCATTGCTGAGACGAACAAAGAGCTTGTCCTTAATCTTTTCGTAGTCATTCATAATACTGATATCAAAATCAGGAGTTGCCTCCTCGATGATATCAGCAATCTCCCACATGATTACATCAATGCTTGTGCCGTAGGAATATCTGGTGTACTCCGCATTGAGGTCAATGGAAGGTACTACCTCCTCACCCGGTCTTCTTACAATAAGGGAAGTGTAACTCTCGTTGAGCTTCTCCACATCCTTGATTTCAACGCTGGCATCTCTGTAAGATGGATGAAGTGCGTCCTTGATGTTCTCCCTGATGTACTCTGCAAATTCTCTTAAGTTCATGTTATTGTTCATTTTAAATACCTCTCATTTCTGTTTTGTAGACATTTAGAAAGGCGAAAAGTCGACTCTTAATATACTTTTACCCTGAACCGACTTTTCACACTTTTCGAAGCCTGTATTAAGCCATTTTTCAGGCTCTAAATGTCTACATCCAAGTCTTTTTTCTCTTACTTTTTATCCATTGATTTTTCTTGTTTTTCCGAACAATACCGGAACATTCGGAACAATATCTCGAACGATTGCTTTCGGAATAATACGGTTTACCACACCTCACACATATTTTCTTCCTGCCTGTCTCTCCATATATTTCTTCCTCAAGTTCCATATCGAGCGGAAGTATAACCCAGCGAAAGTATCTGCAGATAACTCTGCCGCTTTTCATCTGAGCACATGCACGTTCATTCCCGTCATCCAGGAATATGCAGTTGCCCTTGTAATAAGCGGAGCAATACTGCTTTATCAAATTATCCAGTCTGCGGAATCTGTCTTTGGGTATAGCTTTGATTTCATAGTCGGGCAATCCCGCCCATGGTCTGTAACTCATTCGGGAAAGCTGAGACTGAAGTTGACTCTCTCACCGTCATCAGTCATGTTGAGATATGCGGCAAAAGTTTTCTGCTTCTTCTCGGACCAGAGATCATCCACATAGGTCTGACCTTTCTCAAGAAGTTCTCTTGCCATATCGCCGTTGATAGTCTTCTTCATTCTCTTAAGGTAGAAGCTTTCCTTCCACAGGGTAAAACCGCAGTCCGGGTTTGAACAGTAGAAGCTCTTTCCACCTTCATAGATGTTTGAATTACATCTTGGGCACTTTCCGAATGTTTCTTTTGTGTAGTTGTAATTGCTCATAATTGTTTTCTCCTTCTTTTCTGTAAATAAAAAAGCCGTACCATTTTTGATACGACTTTAAGTGTTGTATTAAGTTTTAATTGATTAAACCTGGGAAATAATGAACGAAAACTGCTTTTATTGTATTTCTAATATAGAACAATGTGACTTCTCTTGTTATGTCATGACAATCAAGATAATCGTCATATATTCCATATTTACCAATATCTGTTGCAGATATCTTATTATCATCATATTCATTAAGATGAGTTCGGATTTCTTCCGGAATATCGGTATATGCTAGTCTCATTCTTTTGCAAAACTCGATTTCCTTAGCTAAATATTTAAAGCCAAAAGTTTCTATTGCTTCTTCTCTATCATAAAGAGGCAACCATCTAAACAAATCTCCCCATTCCTGCATTGACATACAATACGGACTGCAGTCAACCAGAAAATCGTCCCATTCATAAGGACAATAAAAACACATAGGGTCTCCTAATAAATCAACATCATCAATCAACTTTAATAATACTGATATAATCTCATCAGATACAAACAGAGAATTTAATGAAACATAATTCGATAATAATTCTTTAGATGATGGATTCCAATTCATTGTTCCCTTATCAATATATGCTTCTTCTGAAAGATTATCATACATTGAAAGTAATTCACTTAACAGATGAATATACGCATATTCAATCAGTTCTTTTTCTTTATCATTGTAGGTAATATTCGATGTCATTGTGGTAGCCTCCTCTTTAGCTATAGGGTTAAGTAATTTTCTTCGGTCGACATTGAGAACATTTGCAATTTCATCTATTACTTCCATACTTGAAGGTCCATTGTATCCATTTGCCCAGTTTTTAACAGCCTCATAAGAATAATTGGTTCTCTCTGCAATTTCCTCCATAATCTTCTTCTGGCTGGATTTCTGCTTATCAGATAATTCCTTTATTAAATACTTAAGTTTAGCCGAAACAAACCGATACTGTTTTCCATCTTCTGTTGTAAGAAGTTTAAATTCCTTGCTTTTCATTGCCCTGCTCCTAAATTGTTTTATCAGGTGGCCACCTGTTTGGTACACTCAGATAATACTCTATTTCCGGGAAAAAGAAAAGGTAGAAAGCAGTCTACCCACTAATCTACCTTTCTACCCTGTTTAAGGCATCTCATCCTCATCGATATACTCATCCTCGTCATCATCGAAATCTTCTCTGTAATTATCCTGAGACTTTTTCTTCGGTGCGATTTTCAGCTTATAGAAAGCAACACCTGCACCGCCTAAAGCAGCAACAGGCAGGATAATAAATGATGAGTTGTTGGAATTCCTGTCCTTCTCGGGAGCAGGCTCCGGGGATGGTTCCGGACTTGCATCCGGACCAAACAAATCGACAATTGGATTCTTATCCTTGCCACCATCACCGTTGATTTCGGCCTTGTCCTCATCACTCATGAGATTCATAAGATCTCTCTCATCTACCTGATTGAGAAAGTACACATTTTTGCTGTTTCTGTTCTTATCTATCACAATGTAGTAGGTGTGACCACCTCTTGTGGTAACTGTCAGGAACTGCATGTTTTCTTCCTCGGTGTCTGTCGGATCATCTGTTAAAGTGAGATTTCCTTCCTCGGTAAATGCTCCGTCACTGTCATTATGTTTGCTTTCATCCTCCTTGTCTGCGTTAGGATCCTTTTCAGGTTTGGTTTCTTCAGTCGGTTCCGTTATCGGATCAGGATCATCCCCATACGCATAAGCAGGAACAGCCATAGACGACATGACGCCTGCCATGCATATTAGCGTCAACAGTAAACCGACCGCTTTCTTAATTTTCTGCATCAGTATTTCCCTCCATTCTTCTTGCAAATGTGGCAAAGCTCTCTGTTCCGGCTTTCTCGGATATCAGCAGCATTGCCAGTTCTTTCTGAGCAAACACGAGAGCCTGTCTTGCGTTTTTGAGAAGTTCATCAATCTCCATGAACTTAAGCTCATACTTTGCTACTTCATCCTCGCATTTCTCAACTGCTTTAATTGCTCTTTCAATTTCTTTTGTCATTTGTACCTCCTGTTTCTGAATACAAAAAGTCGCCTACCGAAGTAAGCGACTAAAGTTTAATATTAAGTTTTTTAATACAAATTGGAAGTTGTCGATTACATCGCATCAATAAAATTTAAATTTCACGATTCTCAAGAAAATGTATTCATTAACAATCGTTTCAGCATTCAAGCTTATCCCACTTTTTTCACTGGAACAAGTTCAATATAGCCT
>JAUNDK010000002.1:15236-99257 GCA_030526115.1 Clostridia bacterium | reverse complement strand
AGGCGTTTCCGTTATTGTTGCAATCAACAAGATGGATAAGCCAACAGCCAACCCGGATCAGGTTAAGCAGCAGCTCACAGAGTATGAGCTTGTTCCTGAGGAGTGGGGTGGCGATGTTCCATGCATTCCTGTTTCCGCTCACACAAAGATGGGTATTGATGACCTTCTCGAGATGATTCTTCTCGTTGCGGAGATGAAGGAGCTCAAGGCTAACCCTGACAGACGTGCAAGAGGTATTGTTATCGAGGCTAAGCTCGACAAGGGCCGTGGTCCTGTTGCAACAATGCTCGTTCAGAACGGTACACTGCACATCGGTGACATTGTTGTTGCCGGTACAACAGTCGGTCGTGTAAGAGCCATGACAAACGATAAGGGCAGAAGCGTAAAAGAGGCAGGCCCATCCATTCCTGTTGAGATTACAGGTCTTGATGCTGTTCCTGTCGGCGGTGACGCATTCAATGCGGTTTCTGACGAAAGACTTGCCCGTGAGCTCGTTGAGCAGAGACTCACAGCTCAGAAGGAAGACGCTTTCAACGCTCAGACAAAGGTTACACTCGATAACCTCTTTGACCAGATGAAGGTCGGTGAGATGAAGGAACTCAAGGTCATCGTTAAGGCAGACGTTCAGGGTTCTGTTGAGGCTGTTCGTCAGTCCCTCGAGAAGCTCACAAACGAAGAGGTAAGAGTTAATGTTATTCACGGTGCCGTTGGTGCCGTAAGCGAGAGCGACGTTATGCTCGCAAATGCTTCCAACGCAATCATCGTCGGATTCAACGTACGTCCTGATGCTGTTGCCGAGGAGAGTGCAAAGCGTGACGGAGTTGACATGAGAATGTACCGTATTATCTACGACTGCATCGAGGAAGTTGAGGCTGCTATGAAGGGTATGCTCGCTCCTAAGTTCAGAGAGGTAATGCTCGGTAAGGCAGAGTGCCGTGAGGTTATGAAAATCTCCAGCGTAGGTACAGTTATCGGTTCCTATGTTACAAGCGGTAAGATTACAAGAAACGCAAAGGTTCGCCTTGTTCGTGACGGTATCATCATTGCCGATGACGAGGTTCATTCCCTCAGAAGATTCAAGGATGACGTACGTGAAGTTGCCAGCGGCTACGAGTGCGGTATCACCCTCGAGAAGTTCTCCGATGTTAAGGTCGGCGACGTTCTCGAAGCATACACAATGGAGGAATATCGTGATTAATCTTTGAGATAATCACATTCTCCGAAATTATACGAAAGGTAAAAATCAGGGAGGAAAAGTAAATATTTTCCATCCCTGATTTCTGAATTAAAAGTGCCAAGTAATAAGTTAAACAGAACCACTGAGGATATCAGAAGAGAAATCTCCGCACTCCTCAGAGAGGTCAAGGATCCGAGAGTTCAGGGTAAGCTTATCAGTGTTGTAAGAGTTGAGGTTACAAACGACCTTTCTTTCTGCACAGTTTATGTAAGCACCATGGAAGGTCTGGATGCCACAAAAGAAGCAGTTAAGGGACTTACAAACGGTGCAGGTTTCCTTCGTCACGAGCTCGGAAACCGTTTAAGCATACGTCACACTCCAAAGCTCATCTTCAAGGCAACAGATTCCATTGAGTACAGTGCTAACATCACCAAGCTTTTAAACGACCTGAAGTAAGAAAGTGAGGACATTATGCCTCAGAATATAACAGCGGAGAGAGCTGGTTCTCTCCTGAAAAAATGGGATAATATATGCGTATATTCCCACGCAAATCCCGACGGAGACACTCTGGGAAGCGCAACAGGCCTCATCCGTTCCCTTGAAAACATGGGAAAAAGATGTGCTTTCCGTTGCAGTGACGAGCCTGACAGAAAATATGATTATCTTTTCGACGGGCTTAAACTCGAGTGTAAAGCTGATGAAATCGAATACCGTGTGACTGTTGATATTGCCGATACAAAACTTATGGGCAGAATATACAGAGAGTATATCGAGAATCCCGATATGTTTGATCTTGCGATAGACCATCACGGTACCCATGTTCCTTTTGCAAAAGAGGAATGGGTTGTGGGCGGTGCTCCGTCAAACTGTGAGCTTATATATATGCTCCTTAAGGAAAACGGCATGCCGATAGACACACATACAGCAGACTGCCTTTTCACAGGCATTGCCACAGACACAGGCAGCTTCAAGTTTGCGTCTGTTACCCCTGAAACCCATATTATCGCAGCCGAGCTCATGCGCCTTGGTGCAAATGCGGGTAAGATCAATCTTGCCATGTTTGATACCATTACAAAGGAATATATGGAAGCGGAAAAGAAGGTTCTCGGTGGGCTAAGATTTTACAGTGAGGACAGAATTGCAGTAATTGACGTGCCCCTCAGTGTAAAGGAAGAGACAGGCTGCAGCGATGCGGATATAGACCTTCTCCCGTCAATACCGAGAAAAATTGAGGGTGTAATCATCGGAATCACCTTCAAGCAGAAGAGTGAAAACGTATGGAAAGCTTCCATAAGAAGCATAGCACCGATAGATTCCTCAGAGATATGCCATGAATTCGGTGGCGGAGGCCATGCAGGTGCCGCCGGTTGTTCATTTGAAACAAGCCTTGAAGAGGCAGAAAAGCTCTTAACAGAAGCGTGTGAAAAACACCTCAGAGCAAAACTCTGAAACAGCATAAACTAATAATAATGAAAAAACTGAAATATCTTATAACATGTATTATTTATATGGACTATAAAGGTCTGTTTGATACAGTCGGTACAGTTCATAAGATAACGGGAAAAAGCAGAATTAAACTGTTTTTTGATATTGTGTACTGCGGCCTGAGATACGGTGCGGGATACAAAGATTATCTTCTGTGCGAGTGGTATCTGCTCACAAAAGAGCAGAGAGCCACCTATGTTACAAGAGGTATAAACAACACCATAACAAGACTCTGCAACGACCCGGAATATTATTTTCTTTTTGATAACAAGAATGAATTTTACTCAAAGTTCGGGAAGTTCATAAAAAGAGAATGGCATTATATTCCGAAAACAAGTGAAGAGGAATTTGAGAAATTCATGTCCACCCGTGATGTGATTATCGCAAAGCCAAGTAACGAGAGCTGTGGAAACGGTGTTGAAAAAATCAGAAAGACAGATTTTGAAAGCGTAGAGAAATTATTCGATTATCTTCGTAACAAGGGCTCTGCCATTGCCGAAGATGTCATTCAGCAGCATGAACTTATCAATGCGATAAATCCGGGCTCCGTAAATACTCTGAGAATCGTTACGATTTACAGAGACGGTGAATCTCATGTGATTTACGCATTTATCCGTATAGGTAACGGTGACAGACCTGTTGATAATATCAATGCAGGCGGAATGTGTGCACCGATAGATATAGATACCGGAATCATCACCCATGTGGGCTATGATAAAGACCGCATTACATACAAGACCCACCCCAAAACAGGATGCCCCATTGAGGGATATCAGATACCGATGTGGAAAGAGGCAGTCGATATGTGCCTCGAGGCCGCAAAGGTGGTACCCGAGATGGGTTATGTCGGCTGGGATATTGCCATCACTCCCGATGGCCCTGTAATGGTAGAGGGTAACAACCTTCCGGGTCACGATATACTGCAGATGCCGCCCCATGTGCCCGACAGAATCGGAATGCTGCCAAGATTTAAGATGTTCGTAAAGGGACTTTAATGAACGGACTTATAGTACTCGACAAACCGCAGGACTTCACAAGTTTTGATGCCGTTGCGGTTATGCGTAAAATATTACACGAAAAGAAAATAGGACACACCGGAACCCTGGACCCCATGGCTACCGGTGTGCTTCCCATACTCATCGGCAGAGGCACCAAATGTGCCGATTTAATGCCGGATACCGATAAATCCTATGTGGCGGATTTTAAGCTCGGTGTAAAAACCGATACCCTCGATTCCACAGGTAAAACACTTGAAGAGGGTTACAATAAAATCAGCCGTGAAAAGCTCGAGGAAAATTTCGAAAACTTCCGTGGGGAAATCTCTCAGATTCCGCCCATGTATTCCGCTGTTTCAGTGGGAGGAAAGCGACTTTATGAGCTGGCAAGACAGGGCATAGAGGTCGAGAGGGAAAGCCGTAAGATTTTCATAAGTGAGCTTGTCCTCACAGATTATGACGAGGAAACAGGCGAAGGTAAACTCAGAGTAAGCTGTTCCAAGGGTACTTACATTCGTACCCTTATAGATGACATTGCAGTAAGCCTCGGCTTATGCGGTGGAATAATGACAGCCCTCAGAAGGGTTAAAGCCTGCGGATTCACAGCAGAAGATGCCCTGACCCTCGACGAGCTGAAAGCTCTTGCCGATGAGGGGAAGATTGATACTGTCCTGAGAGGTCTTGACGGACTTTTCGATATGTACCGCAAAGTTACCGTATCTCCCGCCCAGCAGAAGCGTTTTCTCAACGGCGGAGAGCTTGCCCTTGACCGCCTCAGACTTAAATTCCGAGAGGACAAAGAGCGTGTAAGGGTTATGAGTGCCGACGGAAAACTTTTCCTCGGTATTGCCGAGGCAGACCTCGAAAAAGGCGAACTTAAACTTGTAAAGATACTTTATGTGGAGTAAAAACGAGATGAGGATTTTCAACACTCTTGAGGATGTAAAACTGAATAATAATACTTCGGTGGCCCTCGGTGCTTTTGACGGTCTTCACCTCGGACACAGAAAGGTCATAGAATCCGTTATCGGATGTGGCTTTTCTCCGTCGGTTTTCACCTTCAGTGAAGATCCCTCAAAATCTCTGCACGGTGAAACCGAGTATCTTCTCACCCATGAGGACAAAGTTTCAACACTCGAAGAAATGGGTGTGGAAAACTTATTCTCCGTGAACTTCGATTCGGTAAAATCATTAAGCTCCGAGGAGTTTTTCCACGATATACTCATGGATAAACTTCATGCAAAAGTGATTGCCTGCGGTAACGATTTCCGCTTCGGTAAATTTGCAAAGGGCGATGTTAAACTGCTCGAAAAGCTCTGCATGGAAAACGACGTTGAGCTTAAGGTGGTTGATCCTGCCATGATGAACGGTGAGGTCATAAGTTCCACCCTGATAAGAGAGGCGCTGAAAAACGGTGACAGCCTGCTTGCAGGTAAAATGCTCGGCAGAGCCTTCGGATTCACATCTGAGGTTGTCACAGGCAACAAACTCGGCAGAACCATAGGCATACCCACAATAAACCAGCCCCTGCCCGAGGGCTTCGTAAAACCGAAGTTCGGCGTTTATGCCGTGCTGGTCCATATTGGCGGTAGCACCTACTGGGGCGTGTGCAACATAGGTGTAAAACCCACCGTGGGCGTGTATTTACCCCTTGCCGAAACATGGATAGGTGACTTTGAGGGCGATGTCTACGGTGAGAAAGTAAAGCTCGAAGTTTTCGACTTCATCCGTCCCGAGAGGAAGTTTGACTCCCTCGAAGAACTCAGGGATGAGATTAAAAGAAACGCCGTAGTGGCCAGGAAAAAACTTAAAAACCGCATATAAAACGAGACCGCTGTTCAGTTAAGATCAGCGGTCTTTTTGCGTAATATAAAGCTTTTGTCAAACTTTTATAGATAAACAATCCCCTCATAAACCCTCAGCACACTTTCGATGATTCCATCGGGGAAGCAGTAGTCTGCTGTGTGCAGTCCCGGGTGATTTTCACCGTCTCCGATACCGAAGAAGGCTCCGTCTGTCTCCTTCAGGTAGTAGCCGAAATCTTCGCTCCAGCGGAAAGGATTTTCGAGGACGATGTGGGTTAAGCCTGCCTTTTCTGCGGCGAAGATAATCTCCTTCACATTTTCGCTGTGGTTTTCGGTGGAGGGAAATCTCTCCTTTTCCGCGAGACTTACTTTGAGATTATCCCTCTTGGCGAGTTCCCTTGCCCTGTTGCTCACGGAGTTCACAAGATTCTCGAATTCCTCCTGATATTCCCCTCGCAGAGTAAGGCAGAGTTTACCCGACGAAGCCGAAACTCCGTAGGATTCGCTTCCTGCATCTATACCGATTACAGTACCCAGGAGCATACCCCTGTGGGGTGCATTCAGCAGTCCGTTCATATATACAATCAGCTCGGATATTGCAGTGCATGGGTTTGCTCCCAGCTCGGGGTAGGCGGCGTGACTTGGTGCCCCGGTGAAACTTATCTCAAGACCTGTGGATGCGCAGGCAAAGGTTCCGTCCCTTGTAAGAACACTTCCCAAAGCATAGCCCGGAATATTATGGAAGCCGTAAATTTTATCTATGTTGTTTTCACGGAGTATATCCGTACAGAGTACAGCACCTTCTCCGGTTTCTTCGGCAGGCTGGAATATGAAATAGATATTATCCCTGTGTTCATGCTCAGAGACATAGGCGGCAAAAGCACAAAGTATTGCTGTGTGTCCGTCATGACCGCAGTAGTGTCCGGGTGTGCCGTCGGCTCCTGCCACGGCATCAAAGTCCGCACGAAAGGCCGTGTTCTGCTTTGCTTCAGTTCCCTTTGATACGGCATAAATTGCCTTGCCGTGTTCGTGAACTTCAAGATTATATTCCGAGAGAAAATCCTTAATCGCTTTTCTTGTTCTGTCCTCGTTCAGGGAAAGCTCCGGAATTTCATGCAGTTTTGCCCTTAAAGCTGTCGCTCTTTCTATGGTAAGAGTATTCAAATGAATCTGCCTCTTTTCTTTTGTAGCTTTCTAAAGTATAATCTATTGGTAATAAACTTTCAAGGAGACAGTAATGGAAATAACCCTCTTACTCATAAAGAAAATAGTATCCCTGTTCATAGTAATGTTCCTCGGTGTGCTCATGGTAAAACTGAAGCTGGTGAAAAGTACGGACTCAAAGGTAATATCCATGGTGGTCCTGTACCTGATGACACCATGCGTAATCCTCAATGCCTATCAGGTGGAATACAGCGTGGAGGTAAGAAACGGACTTCTTCTCGCAGCCCTCGCCTCGGTTATAGCCTACGGCCTGTGGTTCGTGATGATAGCCATACTCAAGAAGCCGTTGAAGCTCGACGCAATAGAGCAGTGCTCTGTTTTATACACCAACGCATGTAACCTGATTATACCGATAGTAACATCGGTTCTCGGTGCCGAGATGATAATCTATTCCACAGCATTTCTCTCTGTTCAGACCGTTCTCATGTTCAGCCACTGCAGAATAGTTTTCAGCGGTGAGCCCAAAATAGACTGGAAGAAGATACTCACGAATATCAATCTTATCTGCGTGTTTGTGGGAGCCCTGCTGTTTGCGTTTCAGGTTAAACTTCCAAATCTTGTAGTTGATACCATGTCCTCCACAGGCGCATGTATAGGCCCTGTTTCCATGGTGGTAATAGGTATGATTATCGGCGGAATGAACTTTAAGAAGATGTTTTCCTACAACCGGGCATGGCTCGTTACTTTTTTAAGGCTGATAGTTTTCCCCCTTGCCATGCTTGCGGTGTTGAAATTCTCTCCGCTTTATACTCTATTGAGTAACGGACAGCAGATTCTTCTTGTCACTTTCCTTTCATGCACAGCACCATGTGCCTCAACCGTAACCCAGATGGCACAGATTTACGGCAGAGATTACGACTACGCCGGTGCGATAAATGTCATTACAACTTTGCTCAGTATAATAAGCATGCCTTTAATGGTAATGTTATATCAGTTATAAAAATAAGCTGCGGTTTTCCACAATGGAGCCGCAGCTTTGCTGATTATTCGGATAAAATCTGTTTTCTTAAATATGTTGTTGTCAGCATGTCATATACATATTCGTTGGGGCAGTGTCCTTCAAAGTATTTTGAATTGTCACCGCCGAGCATCCACACGGCAAAGGCACCCACAGCCATGGATCGTGACTGCCCTGCATAGCAATGAACAAGCAGAGTATCGACGGATTTATTATCCTCTATGAAACGGATAATGCTTTCTGCCATATCTTCCGAGAACAGTACCGCAAACTCAACAGGACGGATAATATCATCAAATTTCAGGGTGAGAACATCTCTGCAGCATCTGCTCTTTGAAAAAGTAAGACCAAAACCGTCGGTGTGGGTATCCTGAATGGATATTACCGCATAGCTGTCAGTTTTTTCCGCAAGATCCTCAAGCCCTGCGGGGTAATAGTGCTGCATTACATAATCGAAAGCATCGAAAACCGATTTAACAAGTACTCTTTTCATTTTGTTTTACTTTATGTTGTAAGTTCCAACCACATCGAAAGGCTCAAGAACGGAATCTTTTCTCAAATACAGCGGGTGGTGAGGGTGACCCTTTGCACTGACTTTTCCTGCCCTGTACCACTTTGCGCCGAATTCCTCGCCGATTTTAATCATGTCGGCAACACAGTCTATCAGGTACTTTCTTTTCTCGATTATGGTTCCCCATGCCGCCCATACGGCAGGGCTTTCACAGCTGAACTTCATGATATAGCGAAAAGCCTTCATGTTTTCTTCGTGCATCTCGAGGTTAAGTTCTTTGTCCATGTCATCGGGGTTTGTCGCCCTCTGGGCGTAAACATTGAACATGATAAAGGAATCGAAGCCGTTGCCGTCTGCTATTCTCTGCACGGATTTAAGAGTATTGTCAAGGTTATCCGGTTCCGCTGTTGACGGGTTTATTCCTATGCAGATAAGCGGCTTTTTGCCCTTTGTGCCCAGTATGTAACGATACTCGGAGTAAAAATCCGGAATATAAAGCCATCTGTCTCTGTCATAAATACTGCTGTCCTCCCGATGAGTAAGCGCTTCTTCAAAACTCAGAATATTCTCGTCCTGAGATTTTCCTTTTGGTATGTGCATAAAATCCCTCTCTTTCAATAAAGAGTTTATCTGAAATATGTATATTTTTCAATATTGAAAGAGATATAAAATAGGAATATAATAAACTTACATTTTATAAAGGTGTTGATAATATGAAGAAAATTCTGAGTCTGTTACTGGCATTGCTGTCGCTTGCCCTGCTTGCCGGATGTAATGCCGAGAGAAAATCAGATGACTCCTCTGCCGAAATTCCATTGGAAGCAGAGGAACAGACCGTATCCGAATTTGTGGAATATTACGGCTGTCCGAATTCAAAGCGTATTTCAAAACTAAATCTGTTAAAAAGAAGGAGAACAGAATCATGAAAAAAATCATAGCAATAATCATGGCACTTGCATTAATGCTCGGCGCATTGGCAGGATGCAACAGCGGAAAGACCTCAGTTGACAAAAACGGAGAATCCCAGGCTCAGGCTCAGGTTTATTACGGTGCTCCGGCCTCAAACAGAATCAAAAAGCTTCTGCTCGGTAAGAAGAGAAGATGATTAAAGATTACAGCCTCAGAGTACTGCTTTTCGAGGTAACACAGAAATGTAACGCAAAATGTGACCACTGCGGAAGCCGCTGTGATATCGACAGCGAAGAGCTTCTCACCGCAGAGGAAATTCTTGCGTGTCTCAGGGATGTGAAAGAAAACATCGGAACCGATGTCATGATTAACATAAGCGGCGGGGAACCACTTATGCGCAAAGATCTGTTCGAGATTATGACTGAAGGTTCCGGGATGGGTTTTGACTGGGGCATGGTGACAAACGGTGTTCTTATAAGCGATGCAGTCATCGAAAAGATGAAAACAAGCGGTATGAAAACCATTACGATAAGCCTTGACGGACTTAGAGAAACCCATGAAAGTCTGCGCCATCTGCCCGGTTCCTATGATGTGATACTGCGCAATTTAAGAAAGCTGAAAGATGCGGATTTTCTCGACCATATTCAGGTAACTTTCACATCAAACAGCAGGAATGTCAGGGAATTCCCGGCACTTTATGAGGAACTTGATAAAATAGGGCTTGATTCCATTCGCACCAGCATAGTGGACCCAATAGGCAGAGCTGAGGATAACCTTGATCTTGCCGTGAGTGCGGAGGATATAAAGTTCATTACGGATTTCATTGTAAAAGTGAATGCACAGCACAGAACCCCCGTTGTGTGGGGCTGTCCGCATTTTCTCGGCAATCTGCTTCCGGGCAGAGATTTCGACTGCTTTGCAGGTATTCATGCGGCGAGTGTGCTGTATAACGGAGATATCTTCGTGTGCCCGAATGTGCCGAGAAAAGATTTTCTCATTCAGGGTAATATTAAAACAGATTCATTCTCGGAAAAATGGAAAAACGGTTTTGAGTACTTCAGAAACCGCCCGGTTTCCGAAAAATGCAAAGGCTGTGAATACTTCGATAAATGCGTGGGAGACAGTCTGCACACATGGGACTTCGAGAAGAACGAACCACGCTTCTGTTACAGAGATACTTTTTCAAAAACAGCTGATTATAAGGATTATATCAGGATTAAATATCCCGAACTCGGTATAACGGAGATAAGCGGTGAAGATGTGGGCGAGGTAATTTACATAGAGCCCGATGCTTATAAAGAACTTCGCAGTCTTTTCCACATGGGCAGAAGAAATCCTTATTCCATGTATGAACAGCAGGCGGGACTTGTCGGCTTCAGAACAGGTGATTCATGGGTTGTGAAATATGTATTTCCATCCCTTACTGTAAGAATAAACGAGGATACGGCAAAATTTGCCTCCGATACATTAAAGCACGCTGTAAGAGAGACAGAAATTATCAGGAAGAATTTTCCGTATTCCGATGACCGTGATGATTTCATCGGAGACGGTCTTGTGTTCCTCGGTTTTGCCCACAGTCACCCTTTACAGAGGGAACTGCAGTACAGCACAGGGGACGAGAATATTCATAATTACCTGATGAAAAAGCTGGGGCATTACATGGGCATACTTATTAATCCCGAGGAGGATTTAATAGGTGCATACAGCGGAAAAGAAATAAAACAGGCGGGCCTCAGAATAATTGAATAGGCTTCTGCGGCGGTATTCGGAGATAATCCTTATACCGTCGCTTTTTTTTACAAAAATAGTTCATAAACAGGACAAAATTTCGGCATTGATTTGTACATAATAACACCGCTAAGCAGGGGCAAAAGTGGTATAATATAAAACTATGTGCAAGAGTTATTTTTACTGTATCACATTACTATATATATCAGGAGGATATGTGTATGTATCTGCTGTTTTTTCTTGTATGGGTAATATTCAACGGTAATCTTACCCTCGAGATTGCGGTCATCGGTCTTATAGTAGCCGCCGCTGTGTTTGCCTTTGTGTGTGCATTTATGGATCACAGCATCAAAAAAGAGGTGGCTCTTTACAGAAATGCCGCAAAGGGCGTTAAGTATGTGATAGTTCTGGTCATTGAAATTTTCAAGGCAAACGGCTATGTCATGAAAATGATACTCACCGAGCGTGAGGAGCCTGTTCCGGCCCTTGTCTATTTCAAGTCAGACCTCAAAACAAAGACAGGCAGGGCTCTGCTTGCCAATGCCATCACATTAACACCCGGAACAATCACCGTTATGCTTGAAGAGGATGATTACCTCATCCACTGCCTTGATACCTCCCTTGCCGTCGGCATGAGCGAGAGCGTTTTCGTGAAAATGCTCCGAGAGATGGAAAATGTCGCAAAGCAGGCATTAAGGGGAGAAAGAAGAAGCAACTCCAACGGTAACTGGTAAGCTTTATAAGAAAGGGTAGAAAAATGGATCTTACAAATGTAATGGGATTTTTCGTGGTAATACTTGTCATACTCTCAATTCTTGTAATACTCTGCCTTGTAAGAGCTATTATCGGACCGAGGGTTGCTGACAGAATTGTTGCCACAAACATGATGGGTACCATGGTTATCACCATAATCGCTCTGCTTGCGGTTATGATGCACGAAGGTTACCTTGCTGATATCTGCATAATTTATGCCGCCATCAGCTTCCTTGCCGTTATTGTACTGTGCAAGGTTTATATGGGCGTATATCTGCAGAGAAAAGATGAGGAGGATCACAGATGAGCATTCTGGACTGGCTTAGATTCGTAATCGGCGCTGCGTTCATATGTGCCGGTGTTTTTATCTTCATCGTTGAGATGATAGGCGTGTTTAAATTCAGGTATGTTCTCAACCGTATGCACGCCGCCGCCATGGGAGATACTCTGGGCATAGGTCTTGCTCTTGCGGGTCTTATCATAATGAGCGGACTTAACTTCACAAGTCTCAAGCTGTTTGTTGTCATAATCTTCCTCTGGTTCTCCTCTCCGGTTTCATCTCACCTTATCACAAGACTTGAGGTTACAACCGATGAAGAACCTGACAGACACTATGAGCATTATTCAATCGAAGAGGTTGAGGCGCTCGAGAACAGAAACAGCGAAGAAAAGGAGGAGAAATAATGAATATCTTTTTTGCATCTCTCCTCATATTCCTGGTGGTGTGTGCGATTGCCGCCAGTTTCACAAAAAGTCTGCTTAACTCAATTCTCATATTCATGACATACAGCCTTGTCATGTCCATAGTATGGGTGCTTCTTGAATCCCCCGACCTCGCCATAACCGAGGCGGCGGTTGGTGCCGGTGTTACAACGGTTCTCTTCTTCGTAACACTCAAGAAGATTAACTCCATCGAGAAAAACAACGACGATGAGTATATGAACGACGAAGGAAAGGAGGAAGAAAACGATGTCGAGGAGAATTCCTGAGAGCGAATATAAAAAGACCGTTTCATACAAGCTTAAGTCATGGTATGACGGAACAAAGGACTACTTTGTCGGCGAGCTTGAGATGAAGCCTCAGAAAGAAAAGACAATAAGTGACGAAGCCTTTAAAAAGAGCGAGAAAGATGCCCACGAAATCAGGGTAAGAGCTCTTGATGTCACCCATAACAAGGGTGTTGCAAGGTTCTCAAGAACATACAAGGTTTTCAGCATAGTTTTCTGTGTGTTCCTTGTGGGTATGCTGCTTTACGGTGTAGCGGCGCTTCCACCTTTCGGTAATGCGGATAATCCTGTTAATAATGAGGTCGCTCAGCGTTATATTGAGCAGGGCCTTCAGGAGACAGGCGCCGTAAACATTGTTACAGGCATGATACTCGATTACAGAGCCTTCGATACTCTGGGTGAAAGCCATGTTCTCTTTATTGCAACATGTGCGGTTCTCATTCTTTTAAGAAAAGACAACAAGAAGAAGGCGAATATTTCCGACCGTATTTACGAGCCTAAGAATGACGCTATTCTTCAGGTTGTGGCAAAGGTTCTTGTTCCTCCGATTTTCATCTTCGGTATTTATGTAATTCTCTGTGGTCATTTGGGACCGGGCGGCGGATTCTCCGGCGGTGCCATCATCGGTGCGGGACTTATCCTTTATATCAATGCCTTCGGCTTTGCCAAGACAGAGCGTTTCTTCACTTCAAAAACCTACAAGATTATGAGCATTGCCGCTCTCGGAACCTATGCCCTCTGCAAGAGCTATTCCTTCTACACAGGCGCAAACCACATAGAGAGCATTATTCCAAAGGGAACACCTGGAAACATCATTTCCTCCGGTCTCATACTCATACTCAATATCTGCGTAGGTATTGTTGTTGCGGGAACAATGTATACCTTCTATGTAATGTTCAGGAAAGGAGATTATTGATATGAATTTTGCAAATCTCCTCACAAATTATGCAGAGGCCATCTCAATGATACTGTTCGGTATAGGCTTCTGTAATCTGCTCATGCAGCACAACCTCATAAAGAAAATCATCGGTATGAACATCATGGATACCTCGGTTTACCTGTTCCTTGCCCTCAAGGGTTACATAACAGGCAGAGTTGCTCCGATAGTCGTTGACGGTGTTCAGAGTGTAGAAGCTTACATCAACCCGATTCCTTCGGGCCTGGTTCTTACAGGTATTGTTGTTTCGGTTTCCGTTACCGCTGTAATGCTTGGTCTTACCATAAGACTTTATGACCGTTACCACAGCCTTGACCTCGATATAATTTCAGCCATGATAGAAAAAGAGGAGGAGGACAGATAATGGATTTTATTCAGAATTTTCCCTTTTTCTGCATAATCATTTCCCTTTTCACAGGTCCTCTCTCATCTGTACTTAAGGGAAAGAAAGTCAAATACATAAACACAGTCATGATTTTCATGATGTGTGTGCTCAATGCCTTTGTATTTGCCTACTGCATAAAGACAGGCGAGAGCTTTGTTTACCGCATGGGTCATTTTCCGGCACCATGGGGTAACGAGATAAGAGCCAGCATACTCGAGGGTGGCATGGCGCTGTTCTTCTCCGTGATTATGTTCTTCAGCGTAATCGCCGGAAGAATCGAGACAGCCGCCGAGGTGGAGGAATCCAAACAGAACCTCTATTATGCCATGATTAACCTTCTCATGTGCTCCCTTATCGCTCTTGTTTACACAAACGACCTCTTTACAGCATACGTTTTCGTTGAGATAAACACCATCTCAGCATGCGGACTCATCATGATTCGTCAGCGTGGCAGAAACGCCTACGCGGCAACAAGATACATGGTTATGTCCCTGCTCGGTTCCGGTCTTCTTCTGCTCGGTCTGTGCTGGCTTTACGGAATTACAGGTCAGCTTCTCATGAGCAACATTAAAGAGGCTGTAACAAACCTCGTTGCAACAGGAGCTTATAACACTCCGCTGCTCATTTCAATCTGCCTTATGGTTGTCGGTCTGTGCATCAAGTGTGCGCTGTTCCCCTTCCACACATGGCTCCCGGATGCCTACGGTTACTCCACTCTTTCCAGTGCGGCCATACTTTCATCCCTCGTATCAAAGGGTTACCTTTTCATTCTCATCAAGATAATTTACAGAGTCTTCGGCTTTGATGTTATCGTAAACGATAAGATGATAAATGTGCTCTTCATGTTCGGTATTGTGGGTATGATTATCGGTTCCCTCGATGCTATTCGTGAAAACGACATCCGCAGAATGATTGCCTATTCATCCATAGCTCAGATCGGTTACATCTTCATGGGCATCGGTCTCGGTACAACAAACGGTATGATTGCCAGCATCTATCATATTCTGGTTCATGCGGCAACAAAGTCACTGCTGTTTATTGCGGCCTCCGGCCTTACGGACACATCCTGCGGCAAGAGAGATTTCCTCAGCCTTACAGGTTCCGGTTACAGAAACAAGCTGGCAGGATTTACTTTCACAGTAGGTTCCATGTCCATGATCGGTTTCCCTGCTTTTGCGGGATTCATCTCAAAGCTCCTCTTTGCTCAGGCGGGTGTTGAGAGTGCTCACAAGATGCTTCTCACTTTCCTTGCCCTTGCCATCAGTACAATTCTCAATGCGGTTTATTTCATGAAGACCGTTATCAGAATTTACACACCTGCAAAGAGACTCCATGTGGATGAGACAGGTTACACTCATTTAACCGTAAGTTCACAGCCGTCAAAGAGCATTGCAATGGCAGTTTTAATCGTAATCAACTTTGTTCTCGGCCTTGCCTCTGATCCGATAGTAAATCTGATTCAGAAGGGCCTCGAAATGTTTGCTTAACAGGAGTAGTGATATATGAACTTAATCTTATTGATTCCGTCACTGCTCTCGGCAGGTTTCGGAACAGGAATGCTCATATCTTCATTTAACGACCACCGCTGGTCAAATGACTGGATGGGCAGAAAAAAGACAGCCAAAGAGATAAGAAACACTCACATTCTTACTCTTGCTGTGCTGATTGTTTCAGCTTTGATAACTCTCTTCTCTGCTTTTAAGCAGCAGGGAAGTCAGCTTCACCTAAATAAATTTGTCGGACTTATTCCGATTTATTTCAGAGTGGACAAAGTTTCCACACTTTTCGTAACGGTTGTTACAATCATGTGGGTTCTTGTGTGCATATATTCTTTCAAGTATATGCATCACGAGGGCAACGAGAAAAGATTCTACGGTTTCTATCTCATAGTATATGCGGTGCTTGTGGCTCTCTGTTTCTCAGGCAACCTCATCACTCTCTATTTCTTCTATGAGCTTATGACCGTAACCAGCATGCCTCTGGTTCTTCACAGCGGAACAAGAGAATCCATAATGGCTTCCCTTAAGTATCTTTTCTATTCCATGGCAGGTGCATACAGCGCACTCTTCGGAATATATATACTTTACCGCAACTGCATTACCCTCAATTTCACACCGGGTGGAACAATTGACATCAACCTTGCGTCAGGTAACAGACCTGTAATTCTGGTCGGTGTGTTCCTCATTCTCATCGGTTTCGGTGCAAAGGCCGGTATGCTTCCGCTTCACGGATGGCTTCCGTCCGCTCACCCTGTTGCTCCGGCTCCTGCATCTGCAGTGCTTTCCGCTATCATCGTAAAGGGCGGTGTGCTTGCTGTATTCAGAAGCATATACTACATCGTGGGCACAGAGTTCATCAGAGGCACTTGGGTACATGTTGCATGGATGGGCCTTTCCCTCATGACGGTTCTCATGGGTTCCATGCTCGCATACAAAGAGAAAATCTTCAAGAAGAGACTTGCCTACTCCACAGTCAGCCAGGTTTCCTACATCATGTTCGGTCTTTCATGCCTCACAGAAACAGCGGTTCAGGGTGCAATGCTCCACGTTGTTTTCCACGCTTTCATCAAGACCGCACTGTTCCTCACAGCAGGTATATTCATCTTCCGTACAGGCAATACCATGGTTGATGATTACTATGCAATCGGCAGAAAATATCCGATTACCCTATGGGCATATACCTTTGCATCTCTTGCGCTTGTAGGTATTCCGCCTTTCAGCGGATTCATCAGCAAGTGGTATTTAGCTCAGGGTGCATTACAGTCCGGCACAGGACTTATTGAATATATCGGACCTGCGATTCTTCTTGTATCCGCACTTCTCACAGCAGGCTATCTTCTTCCTATAACAATCAAGGGCTTTCTCCCGGGTGAGGAATGCAGACTTGCAAAGGAGAGGGAGAAGGTAGATTCCATGACGGTTATTCTTGTAATTGTCGCTCTTGTAACTCTCATGCTGGGAGTTGTTCCGAATCCACTTGTAAACTTTGTCAGCGGTATTGCCGCAGGATTAATATAAGGAGGTACAGATATGTCTAACAAAATGATGTTGATTGCTGTGCTTCTTCCGATTATCAGCGGAATCATTGTAATGGCAATGCCCCACAGCAAAACAAAAACAAGAAATACATTCATAGAGCTGATGACTGTAATCACTTCGATTATTATCTTCATGCTCATATTCAAAAGCCCGAAAGAAGCCCTGACTATATTCAAGTTCACAGGTCAGCTCACAATAGGACTTAAGCTGGACGGCACAGGCAAGGTTTTCTGTGCGATTATCGCCTTCCTCTGGCCGTTTGCCACACTCTATGCCTTTGAGTATATGGAGCACGAGCACAGACAGAACTTCTTCTTCGGCTTCTACATGATTACCTACGGCGTAACAGCAGGTATCGCCATGAGCGAGGGTATAATCTCCCTTTACTTCTTCTATGAGATGCTCACCATGGTTACTATTCCGCTTGTTATTCATGAGCTGAATCCTGAGTCGGTTTACGCCACAAGAACATATATGTATTACTCTTTAGGCGGTGCGGCTTTCGCATTCATAGGAATGATATTCCTTCTGATGTTCGGTACATCCTCCAGCTTTACATCAGGCGGTGTGCTTGATATGACAGCCGTTGGCGACAGAGTAAACCTCATTCTCATTGTGTATGTTCTCTGCTTCTGCGGTTTCTCCGTAAAAGCCGCAATGTTCCCGTTCTCCTCATGGCTCCCGAAAGCCGGTGTTGCTCCTACTCCGGTAACAGCTCTGCTTCATGCGGTTGCGGTTGTTAAGGCCGGTGCATTCGCCTGTATCAGAGTAACCTACTTCTGTTTCGGCACAGAGATATTAAAGGGAACATGGGCACAGTACTTACTGCTCGGTTTAACCATGTTCACCATAGTTTACGGCTGCAGCCGTGCTTTAAAGGAAACCCATTTCAAGCGCAGACTTGCGTGGTCCACAGTTTCAAATCTTTCCTATATTCTTTTCGGTGCGCTCATTATGTCCCCGGCAGGACTTGATGCCGCACTCAGCCACATGGTATGTCACGCACTCATCAAGATTACAGCCTTCTTCTGTGCAGGTGCGGTTATACATAAGGCCAACAAGAATTATATTCACGAGCTTGACGGTCTCGGCAGAAAAATGCCAAAGATATTCTCCGTGTTCACCTTATCAGGACTTGCCCTTATGGGTGTTCCGGGACTTGCGGGATTTGTCAGCAAGTGGAATCTGGCTGAAGCCGCAGCGGCTGAGGGCACACTCTGGGGCTATCTCGGAATAGGTGCAATACTCATTTCCGCTCTGCTCACAGCTATTTACATGATGACAATAAGTGTAAGAGCATACTTCCCGGGTAAGGATTTCGACTTCTCAAAGGATGCCGAGATTCAGGATCCAACATGGAGAATGGTGCTTCCGCTCGTTGTGTTCGTAATAGTAATGTTCATCATAGGTCTCAACCCGAGCTATCTGAACAATGCAATTTCTTCGGCTACTGCCGGTTTATTCTGATGGGAGGTTAAATCATGACTACAATTTTACCTGCGGTTCTGGTATTTCTTCCCTTCGGGTTTGCTCTTCTGAGCGGACTCATCGGAATGATAAACGAAAACGCAAGAGACTACTTTGCAGACTTCGGTGCAATCATCGAGTTCATAATCATGACAGTCGCTTTCATCACTCTTTACCCTGCCGTAAGCGCAGGCGAGAGCTTCAGCTGTGTGATTAACGAAATATGCGGTATGGGTCTTAAGTTTACATTTGACGGTTTCAGACTGGTTTACGGTCTTGTCGCCGCCCTCATGTGGATGATGACCACCATACTTTCAAGACAGTATTTTGCCCACCACGAGAACAGAACAAGATTCTATGTTTTCATGTTCCTTACCCTTGGGGCAACAATGGGAGTTTTCCTCTCAAGCAATCTGTTCACAACATTCATCTTCTTCGAGATTATGTCTTTCACATCCTATGTGTGGGTAGCTCAGGAGGAGACAAAAGAGGCACTCAGAGCCGCAGAAACTTATTTGGGCGTTGCGGTTATCGGTGGTCTTGTAATGCTGATGGGTGTGTTCATCCTTTACAATCAGCTCGGTACCCTCGAGATGAGCGAACTCTTTGCAGCCGCAAAAGCCTGTGAGAACAGACAGATACTTTACCTTGCAGGCGCATGCGTAACCTTCGGTTTTGCCGCAAAGGCAGGTGCTTTCCCTGTTCATATCTGGCTCCCAAAGGCTCATCCGGTTGCCCCGGCTCCGGCTTCCGCACTGCTCTCAGGTATTCTCACAAAGTCCGGTATTTTCGGAATCATAGTAATGAGCTTCGAGATTTTCCGTGGTGATGTCGCATGGGGCAAGTGGATACTCGCCCTCGGTGTGCTTACCATGTTCGGCGGTGCGATGCTCGCTGTGTTCTCCGTTGATTTAAAGAGAACTTTAGCCTGTTCCTCCATGTCACAGGTCGGTTTCATTCTTGTGGGTCTCGGAACAGCAAACATAGTTCACGAGGAGCAGTTCCTTGCAGGTCACGGAAGCATGCTTCACATGGTAAACCACTCACTCATCAAGCTGGTTCTCTTTATGGCGGCCGGTGTTGTTTACATGAACACACATTCCCTCGACCTCAACAGAATAAAGGGCTGGGGAAGAAAGAAACCGCTTATCAAAATTATCTTCCTTATCGGTGCTTTGGCAATCGGCGGTATCCCAATGTTCAGCGGATATGTCAGCAAGACCCTGCTTCACGAAGGTCTGCTCCTCATGGAGTTCGGCTACATGACAAGAATCATAGAGATTATCTTCCTTTTCAGCGGCGGACTTACCCTTGCCTACATGACAAAGCTCTTTGTTGCAATCTTTGTAGAAAAGAATGACGACGGGGAACTTCAGAAGAAGTATGATGCAAAGAAAAATTATATGAACTTCGGTTCGGGTTTTGCTCTTACAGGTTCAGCCCTTGTTCTTCTTGTATGGGGACTTTTCCCACATCAGACCATGGACAAGGTGGCAGTTTTAGGTGAGAAGTTCTTTGAGCTGGAGGAAAGCGGTCACACAATTCACTACTTCAGCTTTGTAAACCTCAAGGGTGCGATTATCTCCGTAATAATCGGTGCTCTCGTTTACATCTTCATCATCAGAGGTTTGCTCATGAAAAATGACAGATATGTAAATCTCTGGCCGAAGTGGTGGGATCTTGAGAACGCTGTTTACCGCCCGATTATCTTAAAGGTTATTCCTGCGGTACTCACATTTGTTTGCAGAATATGTGACAGCTTCATAGATCTGCTTGTTCTGGTACTGAGAAAAACTCTTTACAAAGACAGCTCCATTCCACCTGTCAGAAAGCCCAGAAATCTCAAGAGACAGTATCTTGATGAGAGCATTAAGATTATTGAGCGAAGCATTTCCTACGGTTTCCTTCTCTTTGGTATAGGTCTTATGATGACGGTTCTTTATCTCATGATATTCTAAAAATTCAAGCGGTTCTGTGCAGAGATGCATCGGAACCGCTTTTTTGTATGGTTATTTATATTATTTGTGGTATAATCGGAATATATTCTCGGAAAAGGAGAAAAGGTATGGAACTGTCACTTCAGTCACGATGTGAGAAATTTACAGAAAACAGAAATATACTGAAAGAAAGCTTCAGATGGGACAGCCAGGAGATGTATCTCCTGGTAAGCACACTGTACACTCTGGCAGGTAAAACCGCAGATGCGGAAAAACTGAGAGACTGTGAAAAACTGATAAAAGAGGAAACCGGAACTTTTTCCGGTTACAGAGGGCATATCCGTCATCCCCTGGCGGCAAGAATGGCAATGAGTGCCGACCCGAAGGCATATCTTGACGGAGTGAAAATACTCTGCGATATGCTGAGCGGCAACAGATCGGGGGCCTCGGTGTATAAGATTATTTCAGCCATGGTGCTTATGGATCACACAGGCTGTATGACAGCAGAGGATGAAGTTGAAGATACTCTCGATATATTCGGAAGAATGAAAAAAGAGCATCCTCTTCTCACAAAAGATGAGGATATGCCCTTTGCGGCATTGCTTGCGGCCTCCAAGGCAGACATAGACTGCATAGGTCTCGAGACAGAGGAGTGCTATGAGATTCTTCGCCACAGAATAAGCAATAATAATGCGGTGCAGAGCTTAAGCCATGTACTTGCACTCAGTGGTAATGACTGCGAGGAAAAGTGTGATAAGCTCATGAAACTGAGCGAAGAACTCAGAATAAGAAATAAAGATTATGGCAGAGACCATGAACTCGCTGTGCTGGGAGCGCTTACCATTACAGAACTGAGTGCGGAAGAAGCGGCTGAAAGAATAAAGAATGCGGATGATTACATTAAATCTGCAACGGAAAATATTTCGGAGGAACACCGCATGATGTACGCTGCAATGCTGGTTCTCGAAGACGAAGAAATAAAGCACAATATGGCAGCGTCAGAGAAATACGGTGATTTTCTGTGCCGCATTATCTTACTCGAGATGGCGATAATAATCATGATGCTTAGCCTCATCGAAACATTTAAAGAAGACTGAAAAATGAGCTGTCCCCAGAGGTATTTACCGTGGGAACAGCCCTTTGTTTTTATATGAATAACAGATTAAGGGCTCAGGGTGATTGCCACCGTGAAACTCGTCATAAGAAGAAAATGAGTTGCATCGAGTATAACCGATAGCATAGGCCTTACCCGTTCAGGTACTCATGAGCGGCGGTGAGTACCTCCTTATCTGTATCGTAGGTGAGAATATTCATGGCATCTTCAAAGCTGAGCCATTCAAGACCCGAAACTTCGCTCTCCTGATTTATGAGTGCGCCTTCCTTTGCCTTCGCTGTAAAGAATACGACATCCTTTGTTATTCCCTCAAATGGTGAGTAAGTTATTGTTTTTCTGAAGTTTGTATCAAGTTCAGCCTCAAGGTTTGTTTCTTCCCTTATCTCTCTCAGGGCTGTTTCCGCCTCTGTTTCACCGTCTTCCACATGACCTTTTGGCAGTGAGATATGTCCCAGTGCCATGTGTTCTATTAAATACAGCCTGTTTTCGCTCTCGAATTTATATACCACGGCACCGCAGGATTTTTCGTATTTCATACCTGTCTCCTTATATATGGAAATTAATAATTATTTTGATTATAGCAAAATTAAATAAAATTTCAACCGTATTTGGTTTTCCCGGGTAACTCATGGTGTAAATGTGGAAAATAAGTGATATATGTTTTTATGGTTTATTTCCGAATATACTCTGAAAAAATCAGGGAAACCTGTACCTTTTTTACTCTTGTACTTTTGATTAGTGTGGTGATATAATGCTACTTAGATTTGTTTGGAGGTGTGCATATTTGGCTTCATATAAAGGAGAGGGCGGAGCTTTTGAGATTATCAGTTTCACTCTCACAGATCTGGATGAAAGCGAAGTTATTTATGAGGGTTATGCCCTTGAATATGCCGATGAGGAAGACATAGATCTTCTCGAGAGCTTCGATACTCTCGAAGAGGCAAACTCGGCTTTCTATTCCGATGAGAAGAAATATTATCTTACCGTGCGTGAAAAATCCGATGAGAATTCATGCGTGTGTTCATATATATGTGAGTATGTACTGTGTGAGAGAGACAGCGGTCGAATTTTAGCTGTGTCTCATTATCTTCCCGGGGAGGTAACAGCATGACCATAACTCTGCTTCTCATAAAAAAGATAGTATCCCTTTTTATCATTATGATGCTGGGTGTTCTCGTTGTTAAGCTCGGTTTCCTGAAAACCGAGGATTCCAGAACTCTCTCGGTGCTCATGCTGTATGTTGTTGTTCCCTGCACCATACTCAATTCTTTTCAGGTGGATTACACACCTACGGTTCTCAAGGGCCTTGGCATAGCGGCGGCCGCTGCGCTGGTAATACATTTTCTGTGGCTGTTCCTGACAAACCTGCTCGGACAGATTTTCAGAATGGATGTGGTGGAAAAATGTTCCATAATGTACACGAATGCCGGAAATCTGATTATTCCGCTGGTAACAAGTGTGCTTGGTGAGCACATGGTAATTTACTCGGTTGCGTTCATGGCGGTTCAGCTTTTCTTCATGTGGACTCACCTCAAGTCATCCATGAGCGGCGAAAGCGGATTTGACTGGAAAAAGATTGTAACCAATGTAAATTTAATATGTATAGTCATAGGTGTAATACTGTTTCTCACCCAGTTTAAGTTCCCGTCCCTTGTGCAGGATACTTTAAGCTCCGTAAGTGCCATGATAGGTCCATCCGCAATGTTTGTCATAGGTATGCTCATAGGTGGCATGAACCTTAAGCAGGTTTTCACCTATCGCAGAGTGTGGCTGGTAACTTTCTTCAGACTCCTGGTTTTTCCGCTTATTATTCTCGGACTGTTGAAGGTTTTCCCGATATGGACCCTTGTTCATAACGGCAAAAACATACTGCTTGTCACCTTCCTTGCCTGTATGACTCCGGCGGCATCCACGGTAACCCAGATGGCACAGATTTTCGGGAATGATGAAAAATATGCCAGTGCGATTAATGTTGTCACAACCTTATTGTGTCTTGTTACCATGCCGATAATGGTAATGCTTTATCAGCTCTGATTTATTTTATAAAAAGAAAGAGAGAATTTTATAATGAGAGATATTAAAACAGTTCTTTTCGATCTTGACGGAACTCTGCTTCCTATGGATTATGATTTATTTGTAAAAATGTATTTCGGTGCAATGGCAAAGCATCTTGCACCCCACGGATATGTTCCCGATGATGTAATCGGAGCCATATGGTCAGGCACCAAAGCCATGGTTATGAATGACGGTACCTGCACAAATTACGATGCCTTCTGGGATAAGTTCTGCTCCATATACGGAGAGAAGGCAAAGAAAGATATGCCGCTTTTCGATGAATTTTACGAGAAGTATTTTGTAAAGGCAAAGGACAGCTGTTCTTTTAACCCTAAGGCAAAAGAAGCTGTGGATTTCATAAAGTCCAAGGGCTTCAGAGTAGCCCTTGCCACAAACCCGATTTTCCCTTCAAGTGCAACCGGGCAGAGAATTTCATGGGCAGGTTTAACCACCGATGATTTTGAGCTTTTTACCACTTACGAGAATTCCCACTTCTGCAAGCCTAACCCTGCTTATTATCAGGAGGTTTGTGACAGGCTCGGCGTAAAACCGGAGGAGTGCCTCATGGTAGGCAACGATGCCGATGAGGATACGGCGGCGGAGAAAATCGGCATGAAGGTATTTCTCGTCACAGACTGTCTGCTTAATAAGAACGGCAGAGATTTAAGCTCTTACCCTCAGGGAAGTTTCGATGACCTCATGAATTACATAGCAGAGCTTGTAAAATAAAAAGAAAGAAGAATAAAAATTGGCTTTAGTAAATTTAAGTGAAAACAAATACAGAATAAAAAAATGTGCCGCAATCCATGATTTCTCAGGTTACGGAAAATGCTCCCTTGCGGTGGTAATTCCCATCATGAACGCCTGCTGTGTTCAGACAGCATCCGTTCCCACAGCTGTTTTCTCCAACCACACAGCTTTTCCTGAGTATTATGCCCACGATTTAACCGAGCATATGATGCCAATAGCAAAGACATGGGAGAAATTAAACCTTAAGGTTGATGCGGTTTACACAGGTTTTTTAGGCAGTCTTGAGCAGATTCAGATTGTCTCTGATATAATCGATATGTTCACAGAGGAGAACAGAAAGGACAAGATTGTTTTTGTCGATCCCGTAATGGGAGATAACGGTGTTCTCTATAAAACTTACACCAATGAAATGGCGGACGGTGTGAAATCCCTCTGCGAGAAGGCGGATATTATTTCTCCTAACATGACAGAGGCCTCAAGAATACTCGGCATAGAGTATAACGAGGGTCCGTACACACCTGAATATGTTGAGAGTGTGCTTAAGGGCTTACTCGGTCTCGGTGTAAAGTGTGCTGTTCTCACAGGCGTAAGATATAACGATGAAGAAATCGGTGCGGCAGCAATGGGCACAGACGGAAAGATGTTCACAGCCTTTGCAAAGCGCTTCCCGGGATTTTTCCAGGGTACAGGCGATGTGTTCGCCTCAGTTATGCTAGGTCAGTTACTCAGCGGAAAGAGCATAGAGGAGAGCCTCGAAAAAGCGGTTAGCTTCACAGGCAAGGCAATATCCAACACTGTGGAGAGCGGTTTCAATCCTCTCGAGGGTGTTATCTTTGAGCCTGAACTCAAAACTTTATCAACAATGTAAAAAAATCGGGATGCCAAAGAAACGGCATCCCGATAATTTTTATTCGTCGGATTTTAAATTGGGAGTATGGTTTTTCTCAAGGCTTCTGATAAGTCTGATAAGGATAATCAGAGAGGCTATTGCGAGTATGAACTCCGCAGAGCCCTGAGCAAAGCTCAAAGCCTTTTCGTGGAAGAAGTGGTTGAGGATAAAGAGGAAAGGAATCTCCAGCACTATCTTACGGAGTACGGCAAACAGCAGAGTGAGTCCACCTTTGCCTATTGCCTGACAGCATCCCACACCGAGGAAGTCTATGCACAGGAAAACAAGTCCGAGAGCATAACCTTTTAAATAGAAACCGCCGAGGCGGATAACCTCCGAATCTTTCATGAATAAAGCGATGAGCTTGGGGGAGAGCGCGAACATTCCCACAGCAAACACTACAAGGAAGGAAAGGCAAACTTTATAGGTAAAGAACAGAGCCTTTTTCATTCTTGCTATGTTGCCGCTGGCGTAGTTGTAACCGATGAGCGGCATAACACCCTGGCTGGCACCGAGGGTAATCTGCATGGGAACCATATATACTTTATAAGAGATACCGATTGATGCAACAACGGTAGGTCCGTAGCCTGCGGCAAAGTTGTTGAGTATGGTCATGCCAACAACATTCAGAAGATTCTGAATGGAAGCGGGAACACCTACACCGAAAACGCCCTTTACAATATCTTTGTTCGGAACTGCCTTTCTTGGGTCTATGCATACAAAGGTCTTGCCGCGCTTTGCAATCAGGAAGCCGAAGAAATAAAGTGTGGCGAATGTATTGCCTATTAAAGTGGCAAGTCCCGCACCGGAGGCACCCATGTTAAGGCCCCACGGTAAAATGAATATCGGGTCGAGTATCATGTTTACAACACAGCCTGATATTGTACCTATGCTGGCATGGGTGGCGCTTCCTTCGGAACGAATGAAGTAAGCCATAACAACATGGAGTATTGCAGGCAGAGCACCTATGCTTACGGTCCACAGACAGTAGTCTTTGGTGGCACCTATTGTTTCACCTGTTGCACCGAGTAATGTGAGCAGAGGAGTTTCAGCTGCAATATAGACAGCGGAATACACAAGGGAGAACACAAAACAGCACCAGAAAGAGAAACTGCAGCTTCTTTTCACTCTGTCGAAATCCTTTGCGCCGAGGGCTCGGCTCATCATGCTGGAACCGCCAACACCGAAAAGATTGTTAATCGCATTGAAGGCGAGAAGAAGTGTTGCCGCCAGAGTTACAGCCGCTGTCTGAATCGGATCGTTGAGCATTCCGACAAAATAGGTGTCCGTCAGGTTATATACAACCATCACAAGGGAAGAGAGCACCATGGGTATAGAGAGATTCATGACCGCTTTTGGTATCGGCATGCTCTCAAACAGCTCGGTTTTATTTGCATTTTTTGCCATATTATCCTCCTCAATTTTCCCGAATGGAAATATTGCTTAATCACTTTGAAAATTATACTACTTCTGTTCTGTGTTTTCCACAAAAAAGGTATGAAAAAAGTGAAAATCTGCACAAAATACGCTTGACAAACTTTCACAAAATCACTATAATATTAAACTGTATCAATATGGATATTATGCCTTTTTCAGGTTCGTAAAGATAATAGCACAAAGCAATTTAAATTGCAAGTTAAATTTTTGCAAACGTCAGAAACGGCGATAATATGTTAGTTCAGCGATACCTGTTCTTATGGTTATTTTGAAGAAAAGTTGTCGCGTTGATCCATATAAATTAAAATTCTGATGAATGGAGTGGTCAATGTAATGGCAAATTATGAAAAAGTCAAAGTTGGAAGCACCACAGTCAAAAGAGTTCCCCTCGGCAGAGGCGAAAGACTGAGCTTTTCCAAGATTGATGAAGTCATCGACATGCCTAATCTCATCGAGATCCAGAAAGAATCCTACCAGTGGTTCCTCAAAGAGGGCCTTAAAGAGGTTTTTGAGGATGTTTCCGGTATCGAAGATTTCAACGGCAATCTCGTCCTCGATTTCGTGGATTACAGACTCGATGATCAGCCGAACTACAGCGTAACAGAGTGTAAGGAGCGTGACGCTACTTACAGTGTGCCTCTCAGGGTTACAGCACGTCTCTTCAACAAGGAGACAGGCGAGGTTCAGACCAGTGAGGTATTCATGGGTGATTTCCCTCTCATGACAGAGAGCGGTACTTTCGTTATCAACGGTGCTGAGCGTGTTATCGTTTCACAGCTTGTTCGTTCCCCTGGTGTTTACTACAAGATGGATTACGACAAGACCGGTAAAGAGCTCTTCTCCGCAACAGTCATCCCTAACCGTGGTGCATGGCTCGAGTATGAGAACGATGTTAACGATGTTTACTATGTAAGAATCGATAAGAACAGAAAGCTTCCTATCACACAGTTTATCCGTGCCTTAGGTCTCGGATCCGATATGGAAATCAGAGAGATGTTTGGTGAGAGCGACATGCTCGAGGCAACCATCGCAAAAGATACAACAAAGAACTACGAGGGTGGTCTTTTCGAGGTTTACAAGAAGCTTCGTCCATCCGAGCCACCGACAGTAGAAAGCGCAAAGTCCCACATTGAGGGTCTCTTCTTCGATTCCAGAAGATACGACATCTCAAGAGTAGGTCGTTACAAGTACAACAAGAAGCTCAACCTTGAGGGCAGACTTACAGGTCAGACTCTCGCTGAGCCTATCATTGATAAATACACAGGCGAAATCCTCGAGGAGGCTAATTCCCGCATTACAAGAGAGAGAGCTGCAGAGCTCGATAACCTCGGTGTAACAGAGGCTTTCGTATGGGTTGGCGAGAAGAAGAGAAAGATTCTCTCCAACGGCATGGTAGATATCACAAAGTATGTACCTTTTGAAGTTGAGGAGCTCGAGAAGATGGGCATCAACGAGAGAGTTTCCTATGCTGCTCTGCGTGAGATTCTCGATGAGTGCGGTGACGATGAGCACGCTCTCAAGAACCAGCTCAGACTCCGCAAGAAGGACCTCATTCCGGATCACATCACAATTGAGGATATCTTCTCCACAATTTCCTACATGCTCAACCTCTATGAGGGTCTCGGCACAACCGATGATATCGACCACCTCGGTAACAGAAGAACAAGATGTGTCGGTGAGCTTCTCCAGAACCAGGTAAGAATCGGCTTCTCCAGACTCGAGAGAGTTATCCGTGAGAGAATGACTCTTCAGGCTCAGGATTCCGAGCAGCTTTCACCACACACACTTATCAATATCCGTCCTGTTGTTGCAGCTATCAAGGAGTTCTTCGGATCCTCCCCACTTTCACAGTTCATGGATCAGAACAACCCGCTTTCCGAGCTCACACACAAGAGACGTCTTTCCGCCCTCGGTCCCGGCGGTCTTTCCAGAGACCGTGCTTCCTTCGAAGTTCGAGATGTTCACTACACACACTACGGCCGTATGTGTCCTATCGAATCTCCTGAAGGTCCTAACATCGGACTTATCTCCTACCTTGCTACATTCGCAAGAATCAACCACTACGGCTTCATCGAGACACCTTTCAGAAAGGTTGACCCTGTAACTCACTGCGTAACAGACGAGGTTGAGTACATGACAGCCGATGCTGAGGATGAGTTCATCGTAGCTCAGGCAAACGAGCCTGTTGATGAGAACGGCAAGTTCGTCAATGCCCGTGTTGTCTGCCGTTATAAGGATGAGTTTATCGAAGTCGGTCCTGAGAAAATCCATTACATGGATGTTTCTCCGAAGATGGTTGTTTCCGTTGCAACAGCTATGATTCCATTCCTTGAGAACGATGACGCAAACCGAGCTCTCATGGGATCCAACATGCAGAAGCAGGCTGTTCCGCTCCTCAAGACTCAGTCTCCTGTTGTTGCAACAGGTATGGAGTACAAGGCTGCTGTTGACTCCGGTGTCTGCGTTCTTGCAAAGCATGCCGGTGTTGTAGAGTATGTTTCCGCTGACAAGGTTAAGATTAAGACAGACGACGGACGTATGGATGAATACGACATCATCAAGTTCTTAAGATCCAACCAGTCCACCTGCGTTAACCAGATTCCGATTGTTAACAAGGGTGACAGAGTAGAGGCCGGCGAGGTTATCGTTGACGGTCCTGCTATCAAGAACGGTGAGATTGCCCTCGGTAAGAACGCTCTCATCGGCTTTATGACCTGGGAAGGTTACAACTACGAAGATGCTGTTCTCCTCAACGAAAAGCTTGTAAGAGACGACATCTACACATCCATTCACATTGAAGAGTACGAGATTGAGTGCAGAGACACAAAGCTCGGACCTGAAGATATTACCAGAGATATTCCTAACGTGGGCGAAGACATGCTCCGTGATCTCGATGAGAGAGGTATTATCCGCATCGGTGCAGAGGTTGTAGCCGGTGACATTCTCGTCGGTAAGGTTACACCAAAGGGAGAGACAGAGCTCACAGCCGAGGAGAGACTCCTTCGTGCAATCTTCGGTGAGAAGGCAAGAGAAGTAAGAGATACTTCCCTTCGTGTTCCACACGGTGAGTACGGCACAGTTGTTGCGGTTAAGGAATTCACAAGCGAAAACTCCAAGGAGCTTAGCCCTGGAGTTAAAAAGGTAGTTCGCTGCTACATTGCTCAGAAGAGAAAGATTTCCGTCGGTGACAAGATGGCGGGTCGTCACGGTAACAAGGGTGTTGTTTCCAGAATCCTCCCATCAGAAGACATGCCGTTCCTCGAGGATGGTACTCCGCTCGATATCGTTCTTAATCCACTGGGCGTTCCTTCCCGAATGAACATCGGACAGGTTCTCGAGGTTCACCTCGGTATGGCAGCAACAGCACTCGGCTGGAAGATTATGACTCCTGTATTCGACGGCGCTCACGAAGATGACATCCGTGCATGGTTCGCAGAGGCTAACAGAGTTAAGGACGAGAGAACATTCCTCCGTGGTGTTCCGTTCACACAGGACGGTAAGTTCTGGCTTCGTGACGGCAGAAGCGGTGAGTACTTCGATAACCCTGTAACAGTAGGTTTCATGTATTACCTCAAGCTGCATCACCTCGTTGACGATAAGATTCATGCCCGTTCCACAGGTCCATACTCTCTCGTTACTCAGCAGCCTCTGGGTGGTAAAGCTCAGTTTGGCGGTCAGAGATTCGGTGAGATGGAAGTTTGGGCACTCGAGGCTTATGGTGCTGCTTATACACTTCAGGAAATCCTCACAGTCAAGTCCGACGACGTTGTAGGCCGTGTAAAGACTTACGAGGCTATCGTTAAGGGTCAGAACATTCCTACACCTGGCATTCCTGAGTCCTTCAAGGTTCTCATCAAGGAACTTCAGGCTCTCGGTCTCGATATGAAGGTTCTCGACAAGGAGAACAACGAGATTGATCTCAGACAGACATTTGAGGATGACGATGAGGGCTACGCAAACGCAGCTCCGGATTTCGAGGAGAAGACAGTAGTCGATAACCTCGACGGTTACACCGAGGAAAATCCTGAGGATGCAGAAGACGACAGCTTCTCAAATCCATTCGACAGTGACGACGGTTCCGATTTCTTCAGCCAGATGGCAGGCGCAGCAGATGAGGACGACCTCTTCGGCGGCGACGATTTCGGAAGCGATGATCTTATATAATCAGAAGGGAGAAAAGCGTAAATGGAATATAATGCATTTGATTCAATTAAAATCGGTCTGGCTTCTCCCGATCAGATCAGAGAATGGTCTTACGGCGAAGTAAAAAAGCCTGAGACTATCAACTACCGTACATTAAAGCCGGAAAAAGACGGCCTTTACTGCGAGCGCATTTTCGGACCACAGAAGGACTGGGAATGCCACTGCGGTAAGTACAAGAGAATCAGATACAAGGGTAAGGTCTGTGAGCGTTGCGGCGTTGAAGTTACACGCTCAAAGGTAAGACGTGAGAGAATGGGTCACATTGAGCTTGCAGCTCCTGTTTCCCACATCTGGTATTTCAAGGGCATTCCTTCCAGAATCGGCCTTATGCTGGATATCTCCCCTCGTATCCTCGAGAGAGTTCTCTATTTCGCTCAGTATATAGTTACTTCTGTTGCAGACGGTTCCGCTGCACAGAAGGAGCTCAGCGTAATGCAGACTCTTTCCGAGAATGATTACAGAGAGATGAAAGAGAAGTATGATGATGATTTCGAGGCCGGAATGGGCGCAGAGAGCATCAAGAAGCTTCTCGAAAACATAGATGTTGAGGCACTTGCAGCTCAGCTCAAAGAGGAGCTCGAGGGTGCTTCCGGACAGAAGAGAGTCCGCCTTCTCAAGAGACTTGAGTGTGTTGAGGCTTTCAGAGTTTCCGGTAACAGACCTGAGTGGATGATCCTCGATGTTGTTCCGGTTCTCCCACCTGACATCAGACCAATGGTTCAGCTCGACGGTGGCAGATTCGCAACAAGTGACCTTAACGATCTTTACAGAAGAGTTATCAACAGAAACAACCGTCTTAAGAGACTTCTCGACCTCGGTGCTCCTGACATCATCGTCAGAAACGAGAAGAGAATGCTCCAGGAGGCTGTTGACGCTCTCATCGATAACGGCAGACGCGGCAGACCTGTTGTAGGTCCTAACAACAGACCTCTCAAGTCTCTCTCCGACATGCTCAAGGGTAAGCAGGGACGTTTCCGTCAGAACCTTCTCGGTAAGCGTGTTGACTATTCCGGACGTTCCGTTATCGTTGTCGGTCCTGAGCTCAAGATGTATCAGTGCGGTGTTCCGAAGGAGATGGCTCTCGAGCTGTTCAAGCCTTTCGTAATGAAGCGCCTTGTTGAGACAGGCACAAACAACATCAAGGCAGCCAGAAAGGCTGTTGAAAGAGCTAAGCCTGAAGTCTGGGATGCTCTCGAGGTTGTAATCAAGGACCATCCGGTTCTTCTCAACCGTGCTCCTACACTTCACAGACTTGGTATTCAGGCATTCGAGCCTGTTCTTGTTGAGGGTCGTGCACTTAAGCTTCACCCACTCGTATGTACAGCTTACAACGCTGACTTTGACGGTGACCAGATGGCTATTCACGTACCGCTCTCCGCAGAGGCTCAGGCAGAAGCACGTTTCCTCATGCTCGCTGCAAACAACCTCTTAAAGCCTGCCGACGGTAAGCCTGTTGCTGTTCCTTCTCAGGATATGATTCTCGGTTCCTACTACCTCACACTTGATAAGGGTCAGTATTGCGACGAGAACGGTAACCTCGTAGACGGCATCAGCAATTACGTTAACTACGATTCCAACCGTCTCCTTCGTGATGCAGGTGAGAGAGGAACAGTTGATGAGGGCATTAAGCCTGTTCTCTACTTCAGAGATGTAAACGAGGCAGAGATGGCTTACTATGCTAAGAACATCACACTTCACACAAAAATCAGAGTCAGAAAGACTGTTGAATATAACGGCGAAACCTTCACCGGTTTAGTCGATACAACAATGGGTAAGATTATCTTCAACCGTGCTATTCCACAGGATCTCGGATTTAAGGACAGATCCAAGAATAACTTTGAGGATGTTCTCAAGTATGAGGTAGACTTCCTCGTTGGTAAGAAGCAGCTCGGTCAGATTATCGACAAGTGCATTCAGCGCCACGGTACAGAGATTACTTCTGAGGTTCTCGATAACATCAAGGCTCAGGGTTACAAGTACTCCACAATCGGTGCTATCACAGTTGCTGTCTGCGATGCTACAATTCCTGCACAGAAGAAGGATATTCTTGCCGAGGCTGAGAGAAATATCGATCAGATTCGTGAAGACTACGATTACGGTCTCCTCTCCAACAACGAGCGTTACCAGCAGGTTGTTGCCGAGTGGTCCGCAGCTACAGATAAGGTTACAGACGCACTTCAGAAGGGTCTGCACCAGTACAACCCGATTTACATGATGGCCGATTCCGGTGCTCGAGGCTCCATGTCTCAGATTCGTCAGCTCGCAGGTATGCGTGGTCTTATCGCAAACACATCCGGTAAGACAATCGAAATTCCGATCAGAGCTAACTACCGTGAAGGTCTTAACATCATCGAATACTTCATTTCTTCCCGTGGTGCCCGTAAGGGTCTTGCCGATACAGCTCTTAGAACAGCTGACTCCGGTTACCTTACAAGACGTCTTGTTGACGTTTCTCAGGAAGTTATCATCCACGACGAAGACTGTCATACATCCGAAGGTTTCGAGATTTCCGCAATCACATCCGGTCACGAGCTTATCGAGCCGCTTTCCGAGCGTCTTGTCGGCCGTTACCTCCTCGAGGACTGCTTCCATCCGGAGACAGGCGAGCTCCTTGTAAGCAAGGACAAGCTCATGACAGAGGCAGATGCAAAGTCCATCGAGAAGGCCGGTATTGAGAGAATCAAGATTCGTTCCATCCTTTCCTGCCGTGCAAAGCGCGGTGTATGTATGAAGTGCTATGGTGCTTCCCTTGCAAACCAGAAGCCTGTTCAGGTTGGTGAAACTGTTGGTATCATCGCCGCTCAGTCTATCGGTGAGCCTGGTACACAGCTTACAATGAGAACCTTCCATACCGGTGGTGTTGCTTCCGCCGAAGATATCACTCAGGGTCTTCCAAGAGTTGAAGAGCTTTTCGAGGGCAGAAAGCCTAAGAAGCTCGCAATTCTCTCCGAGATCGAGGGTGATGTTACAATCGAGGATAACAAGAAGACAGTTAACGTCATCGTTACAAACCGTGAGGATGGCGACACAAGAAAGTATCCTATCCCATTCGGTACTCACCCATCCGTACAGGCCGGTGATCACCTCCAGAAGGGTGCTACAATCACAGAAGGTTCCAAGAACCCACATGATGTTCTCGCAGTTCTCGGTGAGCAGGCAGTTCAGGATTACCTGATTCTCGAAGTTCAGAAGACTTACCGTCAGCAGGGTGTTGATATCGCCGATAAGCATATCGAGGTTATCGTTCGTCAGATGCTCCGCAAGGTAAGAGTAGACGAGCCGGGCTCCACAGACCTCATCAAGGGTGCTATGGTTGACAAGGCAGATGTTTACGCAGCTAACGAGAAGCTTGCAAGAGATATGGCACTTAACGGCAGCGAGCTTGAATTCGCTACTTACGAGCCTGTTCTTCTCGGTATCACAAAGGCTTCTCTCGCAACCGATTCCTTCATGTCCGCTGCTTCCTTCCAGGAGACAACAAGAGTTCTCACAGATGCAGCTATCAAGGGTAAGGTTGATAAGCTCCTCGGCCTCAAGGAAAATGTTATCATCGGTAACCTTATCCCTGCAGGTACAGGTATGCAGTGCTACAACGATGTTACAATCGAGCCTGCAGACAAGCAGGATGCCGCAGAGGCTGTTGAAACAGCAGTTGCAGGTGACTGATAAATATAACAGGGCAGCCTGAAAACTGCCCTTAATAATCCTTTTGAAATTCATGTGTCACACCTTTAAAGGAGTGCAGTGAAAAAGCATAAAAAATCGCTGAATTTAGCCAAAAATTATGCTTGACATATACCGCTCGGTTTGATATAATTCTTACTCGGGCGATAAACAGAAGGACAATATGTGTCCTGACGGAAACTTATCGCCGTCAGGACACTTTTTTGTTAATATCGCCTATAAAGTGACCTGATATAAATTGCAATGAACAGCTCTGCTGTTTATTATATAGATGACTGAATAAAATAATTTTAAAGGGAGGTGCACATATTGCCTACATTTAATCAGTTAGTTCACAGTGGTCGTGCTTCCGGAGAGAAGAAAGCTAAGGCTCCTGCTCTTCTTAAGGGTTGGAACTCCAAGAAGAGAGTTGCTATCAATCAGGATTCTCCACAGAAGCGTGGTGTTTGCACAGCAGTTAAGACAACAACACCTAAGAAGCCAAACTCCGCTCTCAGAAAGATTGCCAGAGTAAGACTTTCCAACGGTATGGAAGTTACAGCTTACATTCCGGGTGTTGGCCACAACCTTCAGGAGCACTCTGTTGTTCTCATCAGAGGCGGCCGTGTAAGAGATATTCCTGGTGTACGTTATCACATCATCAGAGGTACACTCGATGCACAGGGCGTTGCTAAGAGAATGCAGTCCAGATCCAAGTACGGCGCTAAGAAGCCAAAGGCTGGTAAGAAGTAATTAAAATTCACAGCCCAATTATTCACAATCGTTAAGTCAATACCTATGGCTTGCCGGATATTCCGGCCGGAAAATCCGGTGAGGCGTTTATATATAGATTATAAATGCCTATCTTAGCCAGGCGGGAGTTTGAACTTTCGAGTACCTATGATATCATTTTATGAAGGAGGGAAGACTATGCCAAGAAGAGGCAATATTGCAAAACGTGATGTTTTGCCAGATCCAATGTACAATTCAAAGCTCGTTACACGTCTTATCAACAGCATCATGCTCGACGGTAAGAAGGGTGTAGCTCAGAAGATCGTTTACGATGCATTCACAATCATTGAGGAGAAGTCCGGTAAGGATGCATTAGAGGTTTTTGAGGCAGCTATGGAAAACGTAATGCCAACAGTTGAGACAAAGTCCAGACGTGTTGGTGGTGCTAACTATCAGGTTCCGATCGAGGTTCGCCCAGAGAGACGCCAGACACTCGGACTCAGATGGTTAACTCAGTACTCCAGACTTCGTTCTGAGAGAACAATGAAGGAGCGTCTTGCTAACGAGATCCTCGATGCTGTTAACGGTGCAGGCGGCGCAGCTAAGAAGCGTGACGATACACACAGAATGGCAGAGGCTAACAGAGCTTTCGCACACTACAGATGGTAATGTGATAAGGAGGTAAATCATGGCAAGAGAAGTTTCACTGGAAATGACCAGAAATATCGGTATCATGGCTCACATCGATGCCGGTAAAACTACTACAACCGAAAGAATTCTTTATTACACAGGTGTTAACTACAAGATCGGCGAAACTCATGAGGGTGGCGCTACAATGGACTGGATGGCTCAGGAGCAGGAGCGTGGTATCACAATCACATCCGCTGCTACTACATGCTACTGGTCTCACACTGACCTTGTAAACTCCGGTGACAAGAAGGCTATCGCAGCTAACAGACACAGAATCAACATCATTGATACTCCTGGACACGTTGACTTCACAGTTGAGGTTCAGCGTTCCCTCAGAGTTCTCGATGGTTCCGTTACAGTTCTCTGTGCTAAGGGCGGCGTTGAGCCACAGTCTGAAACAGTTTGGAGACAGGCTAACGAGTACCGTGTTCCAAGAATGGCTTATGTCAACAAGATGGACATCATGGGTGCTGACTTCTACAGAGTTGTTCAGATGATGAAGGACAGACTTAAGTGTAATGCTGTTCCGATTCAGATTCCAATCGGTGCTGAAGATACATTCAAGGGCCTCGTCGACCTTATCGAGATGAAGGCTTACATCTACAACGATGACCTTGGTAAGGACATCAGCGTAGAGGATATTCCGGAAGATCTCGCTGACCTCGCAGAAGAGTGGCACGAGAAGCTCATCGAGGCTGTTGCTGAGCAGGATGAGGACATCATGATGCTTTACCTCGAGGGTGAAGAGATTCCTCAGGATGACATCAAGAGAGTTATCCGTAAGGCAACAATCGACAATGCTATGGTTCCTGTTTGCTGTGGTACTTCCTACAGAAACAAGGGCGTTCAGAAGCTCCTCGATGCAGTTGTTGACTACATGCCATCTCCACTCGACGTTCCTGCTATCAAGGGTGTAAACCCAGATACAGAGGAAGAGGAAGAGAGACCATCCAGCGATGAAGCTCCATTCGCAGCTCTCGCATTTAAGATTGCAACAGACCCATTCGTTGGTAAGCTCGCATTCTTCCGTGTTTACTCCGGTACAATTGAGGCCGGTACAACAGTTTATAACTGCAACAAGGGCAACAAGGAAAGAATCGGCCGTATCGTTCAGATGCACGCTAACGAGAGAAAGGATATCGAAAGAGTTTACGCCGGAGATATCGCTGCTGCTGTTGGTCTTAAGAACACAACAACAGGTGAAACACTCTGTGACGAAGATCATCCAATCATTCTTGAGTCCATGAACTTCCCGGAGCCTGTTATCCGTGTTGCTATCGAGCCTAAGACAAAGGCCGGCCAGGAGAAGATGGGCATCGCTCTCGCAAAGCTTGCTGAAGAGGACCCAACTTTCAAGGCTTATACAGATGAGGAAACAGGACAGACTATCATCGCTGGTATGGGTGAGCTTCACCTCGAAATCATCGTTGACAGACTTCTCCGTGAGTTCCACGTTGAGGCTAATGTTGGTAAGCCACAGGTTGCTTACAAGGAGACAATCCTCGGCAACTCCGACGTTGACTGCAAGTATGCACGTCAGTCCGGTGGTAAGGGTCAGTACGGTCACGTTAAGATCCGTCTTGAGCCAAACCCAGGCAAGGGCTACGAGTTCGTTAACGCTGTTGTCGGTGGTTCCATTCCTAAGGAGTACATCCCAGCTGTTGATGCAGGTATCCAGGGCGCAATGCTTTCCGGTGTTGTTGCAGGTTACAACGTTGTTGACTGTAAGGTAACACTTTATGATGGTTCTTATCATGAAGTTGACTCCTCCGAAATGGCCTTTAAGATTGCCGGTTCTATGGCTTTCAAGGAAGCTATGGGCAAGGCTAAGCCTGTTCTCATGGAGCCTATCATGAAGGTTGTTGTTACAACACCTGAGGATTACATGGGCGATGTTATCGGTGACCTTAACTCCAGACGTGGTATGATCCAGTCCATGGAGGCTATCGCAGGTGGCCAGCAGATCAACGCTCAGGTTCCACTTTCCGAGATGTTCGGTTATGCAACAGACATGCGTTCCAAGACTCAGGGTCGTGGCGCATACGTAATGGAGCCAGACACATATGCTGAGGTTCCGAAGTCTGTTGGTGAGGCTATCATCTCCGCAAGAGCTAAGAAGTAATTCTTACTAAATAATAAATCAACCCTTAAGTGCGCTATTCAAACGGCGCACTTAACAGGGGTTTTAAATAATGCTTGATTTTTTGCCACTTTGTGGTAAAATTAAGCTAAATGTAATCATACATTAAATTGACTATTAAGGGAGGCAATTCCAATGGCAAAAGCAAAGTTTGAAAGAAATAAGCCACATGTTAACATTGGTACAATCGGCCACGTTGACCACGGCAAGACAACACTTACAGCTGCTATCACAAAGGTTCTCGCTCTTAAGGGCCAGGCTCAGTTCGAGGATTATTCCATGATCGATAAGGCTCCAGAAGAGAGAGAGCGTGGTATCACAATCAACACAGCTCACGTTGAGTACGAGACAGACAACAGACACTATGCACACGTTGACTGCCCAGGCCATGCTGACTATGTTAAGAACATGATCACAGGTGCTGCACAGATGGACGGCGCTATCCTCGTTGTTTCTGCTGCTGACGGCCCAATGCCACAGACAAGAGAGCACATCCTTCTTTCCAGACAGGTTGGTGTTCCTTACATCGTAGTATTCATGAACAAGGCTGACCAGGTTGACGACGAAGAGCTCATGGAGCTCGTTGAGATGGAGATCAGAGACCTCCTCTCCGAGTATGAGTTCCCAGGTGATGATACACCAATCGTTAAGGGTTCCGCTCTCCAGGCTCTCGAGTCCGCATCTCAGGATCCTTCTTCCCCAGAGTATGCTCCAATCCTCGAGCTCATGGATGCTGTTGACTCTTACATCCCAACACCAGAGAGAAAAGCTGACCTTCCATTCCTTATGCCAGTTGAGGACGTATTCACAATCACAGGTCGTGGTACTGTTGCAACAGGTAGAGTTGAGCGTGGACAGGTTAAGATGAACGATACAGTTGAGATTGTTGGTCTTTCCGACGAGAAGAGATCTACAGTTGTTACTGGTATCGAGATGTTCAGAAAGCTCCTCGACTACGCTGAGGCTGGTGACAACATCGGTACACTTCTCCGTGGTGTTCAGAGATCTGACATCGAGCGTGGACAGGTTCTTGCTAAGCCAGGTTCCATTCACCCACACACAAAGTTCAAGGGCCAGGTTTACGTTCTTACTAAGGACGAGGGTGGCCGTCATACACCATTCTTCAACAACTACAGACCACAGTTCTACTTCAGAACAACAGACGTTACAGGTGTTATCAACCTCCCAGAGGGCACAGAGATGTGCATGCCTGGTGACAACGTTGTTATGGACGTTGAGCTCATCACTCCAATCGCTATCGAAGAGGGTCTCCGCTTCGCTATCCGTGAGGGTGGTAGAACAGTTGGTTCCGGTGTTGTTACAGGTATCAACGAATAATTAACACCAGACATTTATGTCTAAATAAACATTTTTTCGGGGCGAGGTGTAATTCCTCACCGGCGGTATAGTCCGCGACCTCATTATGAGCTGATCGGGTGAAATTCCCGAACCGACGGTATAGTCCGGATGATAGAAGAAATGCAAAGGTGTCAGAGTTATTTCTGATATAATTTGGTATTTAAGCCCTGAAGAGCAATCTTCAGGGCTTTTTACTTTTTTATTTGCGTTTCATAAACCGAATTTATCGTTTCCAGAGTTTTCAACATATTCAGTTATAAGAAGGTAAAAATCATGAAAGCAAATAAAAGAGTAAACACAAGATTTTTAGTTGTATCCGCTATGCTCGGTGCAGTTGCATTCGCACTCATGTTCATAGATTTCTCCGTTCCGTTTATGCCTGCATTTATCAAGATGGATATCTCAGATCTTCCTGCACTTATTGGTGCATACGCTATGGGTCCCGTTTCCGGTTGTGTAATAGAACTTATTAAAATAGTACTTCACCTTGTAATCAGAGGTACCACAACAGGTTATGTCGGTGAACTTTCCAACTTTATACTTGGATGCTTCTTTGTTATTCCGGCCGGTCTGATTTACAAGTTAAACAAGACAAAGAAGGCTGCTGTAATCTCTGCAATTGTCGGTGCTCTTGCAATGGGACTTATGAGCTTTATCACAAACCTCTGGCTTGTTTATCCTATCTACTATAATTTTATGCCGAAGGATGCCATCATTCAGGCATATCAGGCCATACTCCCTAAAGTAAAGAGCATAGAAGAATGTCTGATAATCTTTAATGTACCTTTCACAACAATCAAGGGTCTTCTTTCCGCAGCAATTACTGTTGTAATTTACAAACCGCTCAGCCCGATAATCAAGGGTAAATATTAATAAGATACATTCATCGCAGCTGAAATATGCTGCGATTTTCTTTTACTTTTCAACTTAATGCACTGTAATTGTTGAAAAAATTGCAGAATTTTACGGGAAATTATAACGAATAAAAAATATTTTTTTGTTTGCAGATTTTTTTCAGATGGGCAAATTTGCAAGTTCCTGCATTGATAAACTATTATCAATTTTTCTCATGAATAATCACATTTCTATTATTCAAAATAAAGCTGATTTGAATGCGATTTCATTGAATTCTGAAAGCCGGAAAACTATGACTTTCAAACGCTGACACCGTTTAACACTTTTACCCGTTAAAATCAGAATAATCTGACTTCAAAAAATGCAAAAAATGCCTTTTTCATGCAGTTTTCTGCGATTTTTGGGGTGTTGACAAACAGAGATCTTAGTAGTATACTCTGGTTGTCAGTTAAGGACAGAACAAATACAAATGTCCTTGAGATAAATACAAAGGTGTGAGCTTCACCTTATGAAGCTTTTGATAAATAAAGTTTTATATCGGAGGAAAAGAAAATGAAGAAGATCATGAATTTATTCAGAAGACACAACGTTCAGAAGGTTTACGTTGAGGATGCACACAAGATTCAGACAGGCGAGCTTTACAGCACAGGTTTCAACTGCGGCTACGTAAAGTTCTGATTAACCAAAGCGGATGCATTTAATCTTAAACAGCACAGCGGTTTCTGAAAAGATATAGGATAATCTGTCGGAGCGATATATTCGCTCCGAAATTTTTTTGCTTTTGTAAGATTCTTATGTGTGGACATTGGTATAATGGCGTGATATATTTCACTTGTAAATTCACTTTAATTAGGAAACTTAAGTGTAAATATACGGAAAGAAGGATATTTAATTATGAAAGCACCGATTACTTTTGCCATCGCAGGTTTCGGAAGCCGTGGCTCCACATATGCATCCATGGCAGATTTATACCCGGAGAAAATCAAGGTTGTTGCTGTTGCCGACATCGTACCGGAGAAGGTACAGAAGGCAAAGGAACTTTATAATATTGCAGACGATATGTGTTTTGAGTCCGCAGAGGAAATGCTCGCTCAGCCGAAACTTGCCGATGTTGTATGCATCTGCACCATGGACCGCCAGCATGTTGACGAAGGTGTTCTCGCCCTTGAGAAGGGATATGACATTGTTCTCGAGAAGCCTATTTCCCCTGACCTCGATCAGTGCCAGAAACTTCTTAAAGCGGCAGAGGGAACAAACTCCAGAATTATTGTCTGCCACGTATTAAGATATACAGCATTCTACAACAAGCTCTATGATCTCATTCACAGCGGCAGAGTAGGCGATGTAGTATCCGTCACAGCAAACGAGAATGTTGCTTACTGGCATCAGGCTCACTCCTTCGTAAGAGGAAACTGGAGAAACTCCAAAGAGAGCAGCCCTATGATACTTCAGAAGTGCTGCCATGACATGGATATACTTCTCTGGCTCACAGGCAAAACCTGCAAGAAGATAAGCTCTTTCGGTTCCACAAGACTTTTCAGAAAAGAATGTGCACCCGAGGGCGCAACACCTTACTGCATGGGCGGCTGCAAGGCTAAGGATAAGTGCGTATTCGATGCCGAGAAGATTTACGTTACCAACGAGGGTACAGGCATTGACCACACAGTCAGCTTTATGAGCGAGGTTCTCTCAGTAAATCCTACAAGAGAGAATATCTACGATGCAATTGCGCACGGCCCTTACGGCAGATGTGTATATATGTGCGATAACGATGTTGTCGATCATCAGGTTATCAACATGGAGATGACAGACGGAAGCACAATTTCATTCACAATGTGCGCATTCACAGAGAAGTGTTACAGATACATTCACATCATGGGTACAGGCGGAGAAATCACAGCCGACATGAAGTCCAACATCATCACAGTTGAAACCTTCGGTCAGCCAAAGGAAGAAATAGACGTAACTCTCCTTTCCGCAGACCTCAGAGGCCATGGTGGCGGAGACAGCGGAATGATCAGCGAGTTTGTCGATATGCTCATCAACGAAGAGGAGCCAAACCACAGAACAACATCCCTCGGAAGAAGCATGGAGAGCCACTTCATTGCCCTCGCCGCAGAGGAATCCAGAGTAAATGACGGTCAGGTTATTGACCTCGATGAGTTCAGAAATAAATAAGATTCTTTACCGCAGGAGGAAAACGGCTTCTTCCTGCGGTTTTGCATATATTTTGCCGTTATTGTCACAGAGCATATGATATAATGATATTATTAAAATCATATAGAAAAGAAGGGGATAATATGGGCAGAAAAAGAATCGGACACAGTATAGTCATCATGCTGATGTTTCTTGTGATTTTCATCGGTGCAGGCAGCGCAGGTGCCGTGACACTTCCGAAGAATGTCACAGGTTTCAGGAAAACAGCGGTAACTGCAAGCACAGTCACCCTTAAATGGAATTCGGCATCTTACAGCGACGGTTATAATATCTATAACTCCTCCGGAAAGATAATCAAGACGGTAAAAGGCAGAACAAACACTACCGCAAAAATTTACAATCTCAGCCCTGCCACAACATATAAGTACTACATAAGGGCTTACAGAAAAGTAAACGGAAAAACATACAGATCGCCCAACAGGGTCTGCCTGAGTATTACAACCACACCCAAAGCCGTAAGAGCAAGTATTATTGCCATGCCGAACAGGATGAAAATATCCTGGGGCAGAACGGCATGTTCAGGTTATCGGGTTTACAGAAAACCCGCGGGCGGAAGTTATAAGTGCATTGCAACTGTGGGTGCTACGGCTGTCAGTTACACCGACAAGAATGCAAGTGCCGGTGTAAAATATACCTATAAAGTGAGAGCCTTTGCCACAGGTCCTGCGGGAAACAGCTATGGTTCTTACAGCAATACGGTTACAAGAACCGCACCAAAGGCCGCAGACACTATGAGCTCTTCAAAGGCAAAACTGTTGAATTCAGTAACCCTTACTCCGAGGGCAACCGGAGACCCGGAGCTTGATGCTCTTGTAAAGAAGATAATCGACAGCGTGACAACAGGCTCCATGACAAAAGCTGAAAAGCTTAAGGCATGTTATGATTATCTTATCAATAACTTTACTTTCGGGTTCCCTGATACATACTACGGAAAATATACCGTATATCATAAGAATTCACTTGATTCCAAAATTTACCGCAACGGTAAGGATTCTCTTTTCAGGAACAAGGGCACCTGTTACGGTTTCTCCTGTGCATTCACAATACTTGCAAGACGCCTCGGATTCAAGGCTGTCATTCAGGAGGGCGGAATAGTCTACACGGATTCTCTTGAGTATCAGCAGCATTACTGGGTAAATATCAAGCTGGGTTCAAAGTGGTATCTGTTCGACCCTCAGGTGGAGCAGTGCTGTAAGAATTCCGCATGGGACGGGGGCATCAGAAACTGGTGCTGGGTCTCTGATTTATATTACCCCGATAAGCTTTATTTCGGATCTTTCTATGAGTACAGCAACCAGAGCTGGTACTGGAACAACTGCGGAACCTTTGCTTATTCGGGTGTATATAAGAACTGATAAAAATACAGGACTTCGGAAAAACCGAGGTCCTGTTTTTATATGTATGAGTGGTTCAGCGATAAAATTTCTTTCTTCCGGAAGCTGCAGCAACGAACACGAAAACAACGCTGATTATAGTGAATGCAAGGCAGATGAATACCGATATTCTGTAAGTTCCCGTGAAATCATAAATATATCCTATAACGCTGAGGAATACGGCAAAGCCTCCGTTGGTGAAAATATTTACTATGCTGAAGGCTCTGGCATATCTTTCAGGCCCGAATATTTTTCTTACGATAAGGGGAATTGCAACGGAGCAGTAGGCGAAACTCGCACCGTACAGAAAACCGAGTGTGAACAGCACAACGGGATTATTAAAAGACGAAATGCCGATAATGAATAAATCTACGGCGGTTATGGTTCCGAATGCGACAACTGTAATGTAGGGGCCTATTCTGTCGCTGAGAATGCCGAAGAGCAGTTTGGAAACTATATTGCCCACAGAACATCCTGTCATCATCATGGCGCCCATGGCAACGCCTGCGCCGATTTCTGTTGCATATCCGGAAAAGTGAGAGTTAAGTGCAGTAACACAGGCACTTGCTATTGCCGCAATAATCAGGGTTATGAGAGGAACGGAAATTATCTTCTCTTTCTTTTCCGTGCCGGTGATGTTTGCCGAGTAAGCACTTCTGCTCATACTTGCACCGTAGGGCAGATATCCTTTTTCTTCCGGGGTGAGCCTTATGACAAACAATATGCCCGGCAAAGCAAGAACAAGGGCTATTACGGCACCTGTTCTGTAAGAAGCCCTCCAGCCGAGATTGCTGATGAGTGCATTAAGAATCTGAGTGAATATTGCACCGCCTATGCCGGTTGATGCCATTACTATACCTGTGACAAGACCGTTCATCTGCTCGAACCAGTTGTTTACCACCATAAGCAGGGGCATTGATGTGCACAAGCAGAATCCCGTACCTATGAACACCGCAAGAATGTAGAACATCCATATCTCACTGCAGAAGGATAAAGCTCCGTAGCATACACATTCCATGACAAGTCCGACTGTAAGCATGAGGGTGAAGTTCATCTTTGTCATCAGCTTTGCGACGGCAGGGCTGAAAAAGCCGCCCAGCAGACTGACTATGGTTCCGTAAAGAGCAACATCACCACGCCTTATACCAAGGTCATCCGCAACTGCGGTGTAGAAAAGTCCCGCACAGTTTACCACCATTCCCACGGCAACCATAATTATGATTGCACAGCACACAGCCACAAGCCAGTGGTAAAGAGATTTGTTTTTCATATGAGTTTCCAAATAATTCGCCTCTTTTTTCAGATATAGTCAACTAAATAATACCACATAAGTTAAGAAAATGCGCCACAAAAAGAAGTGTCTTCGTTTGTTGAAAAGCACAAAAAATCCGCAACCGGGGGAGATTGCGGATTCTGTAATCATGAGTTGTGTTTTTCTTTTCTGCCAAGGACCAGGGTAACAAACATGAATACAACAGCCATAAGACTGCATACGGCACATGCGGCGGTTGCTATTCTGTAAGTTCCTGTGAAATCGTAGATGTAACCGATTACACTGAGGAAAATCGCATAACCGACACTTGCGAACATATTGCCCACGCTGAAAACTTTGGCGTATTTATTTATGCCCCAGATTTTTCTTACTATAAGCGGCATGGCAACCGGGCATATGGCATAGGTGAAACCGTAGAATAAGCCCAGAACCATCAGCACAGCGGAGGATTCAAAATGTCCGAAGCTGAGAATGAACAGTGCTGCGGCGGAAACCGAGGACCATACGGCACCTGTTATAACAGGACCGATTTTATCTGCAAGAACACCGAATATAAGCTTTGATACGATGTTTCCCACCATACAGCCTGTCATCATGAGGGCACCTGCGGCGGCTCCGGCACCTGTTTCGGTGGCATAGCCCGGGAAGTGGGAGTTCATGGAGTTTGTGCAGGATGCAAACAGGGTGTACAGTATGAAACTTATCAGAGCGGCGGAGAATATGCTTACCTTAACTTTGTGAGAGGTGGATTTAATCTCTCTTACGGGGAATTCTTTGGCGCCGTAGGGCAGAAGTCCCTTTTCTTCCGGTGTGAGTCTTATTATGAAAATCATGCCGGGCAGAGAAATCGCAAGGCTTATGGCAGATACAATCAGGTAGCTCATTCGCCATCCGCAGGTTGAAATAAGTGTGCTTATTATGTTTGTGAATATCGCTCCGAAAATACCGGAGGCGCTCATTACTATTCCCATGGCGAGTCCGTTGGATTTTTCGAACCAGTTATTTATGATGATGACCAGCGGAATGGTGGTGCACAGGCAGTATCCCATTCCTATAAATGCTCCGAGTATATAGAACATCCACACGCTGTGGGAAAGCCCAAGGCATGCCGTGGCAATGCTCTGAAGGGTTATGCCTGAGGCCATTATGAGGTTCACCCTGAATTTATCCATCAGCTTTACAACAACGGGGCTGAAAAAACCGCCCACAAGACTGCATATGGTGCTGTAAAGGGAGAGGTCACCTCTTCTCAGGCCCAGTTCATCACATACCGGGGCAAAATAAAGCCCCGAGCAGTTTATCATGATTCCAATGGAACTTCCCATTGCAAGAGTACAGCTGAGCAGTATGAGCCAGTGATAAAGGCTTTTGTTCTTTCTGGTAGTTTCCATACTCACACATCCTTATACATTTAGTGTAATAATATTAGCATATATAAAGCATAATTACCACAGAAAAATAGACTTAAAAGCCTGTATTTGTTGAACATAAACTAAATCTTACTTTTGTCAAATTGTAACGAATTTATAAATTCTCAAAAATACTGTGGGTTTTTCTTGCAATGTGACGAGCTTTATTGTAGAATAATCCTATCTAAAAATAATGTAACGAATTTATTCGTGAAAGGAATGATATATAATGTCTTTAAAGTTAGAGACAGGTTATCTTAAAAGCTTCATCGGTGAAGATGAGTATGAGGCTATTCAGTCCCAGGTTACATGTGCTCACGAGCTCTTAAAGTCCAAGAAGGGCCCTGGCAGCGATTTCCTCGGATGGGTTACACTCCCAACAGATTACGACAAAGAAGAATTTGAAAGAATAAAGGTTGCCGCTAAGAAGATTCAGAACAGCTGCGATATCTTTATCGTTATCGGTATCGGCGGTTCCTACCTCGGTGCAAGAGCTGCTATCGAGTTCATGAAGTCCGATAAGTACAACGACCTTCGCAAGGATACTCCTGCTATCTACTATGCAGGTAACTCCCTTTCATCCTCTCACCTTTCAGAGCTTGTAGAGATCTGTGAGGGCAAGGATGTCTGCATTAACATGATTTCCAAGTCAGGTACAACAACAGAACCTGCTATCGCTTTCAGAATTTTCCGTGAGCTTCTCGAGAAGAAGTACGGCAAAGAAGGCGCAAAAGAGAGAATTTTCTGCACAACAGACAGAGCAAAGGGAACACTCAAGCACCTCGCAGACAAAGAGGGTTATGAGACATTCGTAGTTCCGGACGATGTAGGCGGCAGATTCTCCGTTCTCACAGCTGTTGGTCTTCTTCCTATTGCTGTTGCAGGCATTGACATCGATGCCCTCATGGCAGGCGCAAGAGACGCTCAGCACAAGTATGACGATCCTGATATCGAGAGCAACGATGCATACAAGTATGCAGCAATCAGAAACATCCTTTACAGAAAGGATAAGACAGTTGAGGTTCTCGTATCCTATTCTCCAAGATTCGTCCTCATGAACGAGTGGTGGAAGCAGCTCTTCGGTGAGTCCGAGGGCAAGAACAACAGAGGTATCTATCCATCCTCCGCTGTATTCTCCACAGACCTTCACTCATTAGGTCAGTTCATGCAGGAAGGAACCCGCATGATGTTTGAAACAACAGTCCTGTTCGACAAGAGAACAAGAGACTTTACAATAGGCTTCGACCCTGAGAATGTTGACGGACTCAACTTCCTCGAGGGCAAGAAGATGTCATGGGTTAACAAGATGGCTTTCGAGGCAACAGTTCTCGCTCACACAGAGGGCGGTGTTCCTCAGCTCGTTCTTGAGTGCCCTGACTTTACAGAGTACACATTAGGTGAAATCATCTACTTCTTCGAGAAGGCATGTGCAATCTCCGGTTATCTCCTCGCTGTTAACCCGTTTAACCAGCCTGGTGTTGAGAACTACAAGAAGAAGATGTTCGCTCTTCTCGGCAAGCCGGGTTATGAGGCAGAGAGAGAAGTTCTCGAAGCTCAGATCGCAAAGGCTCAGTCCGAACTTTAATCAAGTATTTTACGAGGCCGGAGAAACGCTTCGGCCCCGATACCAAATAAATCTTTTAGGAGGAGCAATATTATGATTACTCTTTTAACAGGCAAAAAAGGCACAGGCAAGACAAAGAAGCTCATCGAACTCGCTAACGCAGCAGTTGCAGCTGACAAGGGAAGCGTTGTTGTTCTCGAGAAGGGCTCCAAGCTTACTTATGATATAGACCACGGCGCACGTCTCATCAATGTTGACGATTACGCAGTTAAGGGCGAAGCTGAGCTTAAGGGCTTCATCTGCGGTATTCTCGCAGGTAACTACGACATCACAGACATCTTTGTAGATTCCACACTCAAGGTTGTTGATGCTGCAGATCTCGAGGCTCTCGTAACAGGTATTGCACCTGCAGCCAAGGAGACAAACATTGTTCTCCTCGTTTCTCTCGACAATGCAGATGTTCCTGCATCCCTTACAAACTATATCGCTGAATAATCTATCAAACGATAAGATTTTACCGGCAGGCCTCGCTTGCCGGTAATTTTCGGTAATAACCGAAAATCCGTTTAAAAGAAATGACAAATATTTTCCTAAATTTTCGTGAAATACGCCGTTATTTTTCTTGACAAACGGGAATGCGATAAGTATAATAGACAAGTACGGTTCGAGGTATGTTTATGCTTATAGACCTTAGAAAGTTCTTCGCTGATGAAGCGGCATCTATGAACATAGATTACAGCTTCAGCATGAAGGATACCGAAATTGACGGAGAATATCCTTTCCGCACTCCGGTGTGTGTGAAAGGTGTGATTAAGCCGTTCGCAGGTTCCGCGGTGCTCGACGCTACTGTGGAGTATGATCTGACCAAAAACTGCGACAGATGTGCAGAGGAATTCACTAAGCACTATTCTTTCGATGTATCTCACACTATCGTAAGAGAGCTTAGCAATGAAGAAGATGACGATTCCTACATTGTAGCCGAATTCGATGAGCTCGATCTGGATGAACTCATCTATTCCGATATAATCCTCGAAATGCCTGTCAAATTTTTATGCAGAGACGATTGCAAAGGACTTTGCCCAACTTGCGGAGCAAACCTCAATCAGGGTCCCTGTGAATGCAGCAAAACTCAGATAGATCCAAGAATGGAGATACTGAGAAAATTAATAGATGACTAAATTATAAGAGGAGGTGCTAAGCCATGGCTGTACCAAAGGCTAAAGTATCCAGTGCAAGACAGAATAAGAGAAGATCCAACGTTTGGAAGATCAGCGCTCCTGCCCTCATGAAATGCCCTCAGTGCGGTGAGTACAAGACACCTCACAGAGTATGTGGCAACTGCGGATATTACAACGGCAGACAGGTTATAAACAAGGAAGCTTAATTTCCGGTTTTGTAATGCACGATTAGAGAAGGGGTTTTTCCTCTTCTCTATTTTTTTGCCAAAATGCAGAAAATATTATACGAAAAATTATAAAATAAACTATATGAATTTCACAAAAAATCTGTTATAATATGTAGTCGTGAGATTAAAAAGGAGATGAGAACATGTCAGTAGTAATTTCAGGAATCACCCCGGGAAGCCGTGCCGAGATGCTGGGCATTGAAGCCGGTGACACACTCTTACAGATTAACGGTTACGAGATAAACGATATTCTCGATTTCAGATTTTACGAGACAAATCCCCGTCTTGATATAACCATAGAAGATAAAGACGGCAGTGTTCACGAGCTTAAGATGAAAAAGGGACAGTATGAGCCCATGGGTCTCGAGTTCGATTCATTCCTAATGGATGAGGAGCGCTCCTGCCGTAACAAGTGTGTGTTCTGTTTTATAGACCAGCTCCCAAAGGGCATGAGAGAAACTCTCTACTATAAAGACGATGACGCAAGACTTTCATTTATTTTCGGAAACTATGTAACTCTCACGAACATGAAAGAGAGCGAGATAGACCGCATTATAAGAATGCATATATCTCCCATTAATATCTCTGTTCATACAATGAATCCGGAGCTCAGATGTAAAATGATGAACAACCGCTTTGCCGGTGATGTTCTGCGTTATATCTACAAACTTGCTGAGGCTGGTATAAAAATAAACGCCCAGCTGGTTCTCTGCCCGGGAATTAACGACGGCGAAGAGCTCAGGTTCACCCTTGAGGAGATGTATAAACTGGGCGACAGCCTTCAGAGCCTTGCGTGTGTTCCGGTAGGCCTGACAAGATACCGTGACGGACTTTTCCCGCTTCGTCCCTATACAGTGGAAGAAGCAAATGCGGTTATCGATATGCTCGAGGCCTACGGTGATAAATTCAGGGAGGAGAGAGGTACAAGAACCGTTTATCCTTCCGATGAATTCTATATCATAGCAGAGCGTGAACTGCCTGAGCTTGATTTTTATGAGGATTTCCCACAGATTGAAAACGGCGTTGGTATGATAAGAAACCTTCAGGATGAATTTGAGTGGGCTACCGAGGATATGGAAGAGATGAACCCCGAGGCTTTTGCCGTAAAACGCAGAGCCATGATGGTAACCGGTGAAGCCGTTGCTCCTTATATTATGGGACTGAGAGACAGTCTTAAGGAAAAAGCACCGAATTTGGAGGTTGAAATCCGTGCGATAAAAAATAACTTCTTCGGCGGAGAGATAAACGTAACCGGCCTTATCACAGGTACGGATATAATCGACCAGCTGAAGGATTTATCAGATTTCGACGAACTTCTCATTCCGTCTGAGATGATAAGGGCAAATGAAGATGTGTTCCTCGATGATATCTCGATTCCTCAGCTTTCCGAAAAACTCAACGTGAGTGTCAGACAGTGCGGCACCACAGGCGACACTATTCTGAAAAGTATGCTGGGAATTGAGTTCGAAACAGGTTCAAGACATTATTACTATCAGAAGGTGTAATCATGACTGAATTTGAAGAGCGATACGGCAAAGTGGTTCAGGTGGTAGCTGCCCTGATATGGGATGAAAACAGAGAGAAATTCCTCGCCTGTCAGCGTCCTGCCCACAAGTCAAGGGGACTTATGTGGGAGTTTGTCGGCGGCAAACAGGAGAAGGGCGAAACCCTCGAAGAGGCTCTCGTAAGGGAATGTAAAGAGGAACTTGCGGTAAATATCGGGGTTGATGATGTTTTCATGGAGCTTGACCATGTGTACCCGGACCTTACCATTCATCTCACACTTTTCAACTGTAAAATTGTTTCCGGTGAAATAAAAATGCTGGAACACAACGATATAAAATGGATGACTCCGGCCGAGACGGATAATTACACCTTCTGTCCGGCTGATAAAGATATACTTGAAGAATTAAAGAAACTCTAAATAAAAGGAGGAAAGAATATGGCAAAACCAATTGTTGCCGTAGTTGGCAGACCGAATGTGGGAAAGTCTACGCTTTTCAACAAGCTCATCGGTCAGAGACTTTCCATCGTTGAAGATACTCCGGGTGTTACAAGAGACAGAATTTTCGGAGAATGTGAATGGCAGAACAGAAAGTTCACACTCGTAGATACAGGCGGTATTGAGCCTGATTCCAAAGATATTATTCTCTCTCAGATGAGAGCACAGGCTCAGCTCGCCATGGACAGCGCAGATGTTATCATAATGGTAACAGACCTCAAGACAGGTCTTGTCGCAACAGATATGGAAGTTGCTGATATGCTTCAGAGATCCGGTGTTCCGGTTGTACTCTGCGTAAACAAGAGCGATTCAGTCGGTGAGCCACCGGCAGATTTCTGGGAGTTCTACAATCTTGGTCTCGGTGACCCTATTGCGGTTTCTTCCGTTCACGGCCACGGCACAGGTGATCTTCTTGATGCTGTTTTTGAGCACTTCCCACCTGAAACAGATGAGGAAGAGGAGAGCGACAGAATCAAGGTTGCCGTTATCGGTAAGCCTAATGTAGGCAAATCATCCCTCGTAAACAAAATCTCCGGCGAAAACAGATGCATTGTTTCCGACATAGCCGGCACAACAAGAGATGCAATCGATATGACCATCGAGAACAAACATGGTCTGTTTACATTCATCGATACAGCAGGACTCCGTCGTCAGTCAAGAGTTAACGACAACATCGAGAAATACTCAAACATTCGTGCCGAGATGGCCGTTGACAGAGCAGATGTCTGCGTTATCATGATTGACGCTCAGGTTGGGTTCACAGAGCAGGATTCCAAGGTTGCAGGCATCGCCCATGAGGCAGGCAAGGCATGTATCATTGCCGTAAACAAGTGGGATGCCATCGAGAAAGACACAGGTACTCTCGAAAAATACAGAAAGAGCCTCGAGAACAGCTTCTCCTTCATGAGCTATGCTCCTATCGTGTTCATTTCCGCAAAGACAGGTCAGCGCCTTGACCAGCTCTTCGAGATGATCAAGCTCGTTGCAAATAATAACTCCATGAGAATCACCACAGGTACTCTCAATGATATTCTGGCGCAGGCAACAGCAAGAGTTCAGCCTCCGACAGACAAGGGCAAGCGCCTTAAGATTTACTATATGACTCAGGCAAGCACAAAGCCGCCAACATTCGTATTCTTTGTAAATGATAAGGAACTTTTCCATTTCTCTTACCAGCGTTATCTCGAGAACAGAATCCGTGAAGTATTCGGACTTACCGGAACCCCTGTAAGATTCATCATAAGAGAACGCGGCGAGAAGAATGCCGGCCTTTAATTGGAGGAAATATTATGCCGCTGAATATCAGCATTGCGGATTTATCACCGGTTGCAGTTCCGGGTTTAATCTGCCTTCTGGTTTCCTATCTGCTCGGAAGCCTAAATTTTTCAATAATACTGTCAAAGTTCAGAAACGATGATGTAAGAAAGCACGGCTCCGGCAACGCAGGTATGACCAACACCCTCAGAACCTACGGAAAGTGGGCGGCTGTTCTTGTGTTTGTCATGGACTTCATAAAATGTGCTGTGGCAATTCTTATCACAAGAGCCGTTATCGCAAATGTGGTGGAAGCCAACGCTTTAAGCTCTTCTGTTGTAACGGTAAGCGGTTACCTTGCGGGATATATATGTATGCTCGGTCACATGTTCCCTGTTTACTTCGGTTTCAGGGGCGGAAAGGGTGTTGTAACAAGCACAGCCCTTATCCTTTTCATTGACTGGAGATGCTTCCTCGTGGTGTTTGCGGTTTTCGCAATACTCTTCATCTGGAAGAAGATTATTTCCCTCGGTTCCGTAATAGGCGCATTTGTCTACCCGATTGCAAACTTTATCATCACATATCTCTTTGATTACACAGGCAGTCCTCTCGCAAATCACGGAGATAAATCAATGCTGTATCTCATAGCGGTAACCGTTATTTCCGCTTTAATCGGCGGCACTGTTATGTTTATGCACAGGGCCAACATCGGCAGACTTCTTGCCGGTACAGAGAAACCAATAGTAAAAAAGAAGTAATAATCCCCAAAAGACGCAAAAAAGCTGTAAATAATGGGCATACCATAAGATTCCGAAAGGTGTAAAGGTTGACATATTTACAGAAAAATGGTAATATTACTGTTGCCCAAAATGGGTTTACCTAAGATAGTACCTATATTCAGATAAACAGATAAGACAACATAAAAATTACTGGGAAGTGTAAAATTTTGGAGAAATTCATAATCAGGGGAGGCAATGTCCTCAAGGGAGAGGTTAATATCAGCGGTGCCAAGAACGCTGCCGTTGCAATAATACCTGCTGTCCTTCTGGCTGACGGCCCCTGCAGAATCGAAAATGTGCCTGATGTTTCCGACGTGGGAATTCTTGCGGCAATACTCAGCGAGATGGGCGCAAAAGTAGATTTCGTTGATAAAAATACTCTTGAGATAGACCCGAGACCGGTTGACACTCATGTGGTTCCGTCTGAGCTCGGCAGAAAAATGAGAGGTTCCTATTATTTCATAGGAGCTCTTCTCTCCCGTTACAGCAGGGCTGAGGCACCGCTTCCGGGCGGATGCGATTTCGGTGTTAGACCTATCGACCAGCACTTAAAGGGCTTTGAGGCTCTCGGCTGTACCTATAATGTAAAAGAAAATGCCCAGATTGAGGTCAGTTCAGATAATCTCAAGGGAGCAAACATCTATCTCGATATGGTCACCGTAGGTGCTACCATTAATATCATGCTTGCGGCGGTTAAGGCAAAGGGCCTTACAATCATCGAGAATGCCGCAAGAGAGCCGCACATTGTTGACGTTGCGAACTTCCTCAATACCATGGGAGCCAATATCAGCGGTGCCGGTACAGATACAATCAAAATCCGTGGTGTTCAGCACCTTAAGGGTGTTACATACTCCGTTATTCCTGACCAGATTGAGGCTGGAACCTACATGGTTGCAGCTGCGGCCACCGGAGGAGATGTTCTCATTAAGAATGTAACACCTAAGCATCTCGAATCCATTTCCGCAAAGCTTGAGGAGATGGGCGTGAGAGTTGATGAATATGACGATGCAGTGAGAGTATCCCGCACAGGCCCTCTCAAAAAGTGCAACGTAAAAACCATGCCTCACCCGGGATTCCCGACAGACATGCAGCCTCAGATTGGTGTTCTTTTAAGCATCGCAAACGGAACAAGCATTCTCAACGAGAATGTATGGGAAAATCGTTTCCGTTATGTTGAAGAGCTTAAAAGAATGGGCGCACGTATCACCGTAAACGGTAGAATCGCTGTTTTCGAGGGCGTAAAAGAGCTCAAGGGCGGCCCTGTCAAGGCAGTTGACCTTCGTGCAGGTGCTGCAATGATTATTGCGGGCCTTATCGCAAAGGGAACAACATCGGTTGAAGATATCAGACATATTCAGCGTGGATATGAAGATATTGTAGGAAAGCTTACCAAGCTCGGCGCAGATATTTATCTGCAGAAAAAGCCGGACAGCAAAGAAGCAAACGTAGGATAAAAACATACGGCCCCTTTTTGGGGCTGTTTTTATTGTATTTTTCAGGAGAGATATATGGCGAGATTAGTGCCGCTTTTCAGCGGAAGCAGCGGAAACAGTTACTATGTGGGAAATTCGGAAGAAGGTGTTCTTCTTGACATAGGCAGATCCTGCAAGCAGACTGTGGAAATGCTGGAAAACTGCGGAATAAGACCCACAGCAGTCAAGGGTATTTTTATCACCCATGAGCATTCCGACCATGTAAAGGGTCTCAGGGTGTTCGCTTCAAAATATAACCTGCCGGTTTTTGCCACACCGGGCACCATAAGGGCACTGGATGCCATGAACGAGATTAACGGAAAATTCCCTGTTTATGAGATGGAGAGCGGAATCAGCGTTGCCGGTATGGAGGTTTACTCCTTTGCGACAAGCCACGACTGCGCCCAGAGCTGCGGATACCGTGTTCACACTGCGGATGGCAGGGTTATGGCTCTGGCTACCGACCTCGGCTTTGTATCGGATGAGGTTATGGATGGAATAAAAGGTGCCGATTATCTCGTGCTGGAATCCAACCATGATGTGGGTATGCTCACAAGCGGACCATATCCGTATCAGCTCAAAAAGCGCATACTCTCAGATGTAGGTCATCTTTCCAATGAGACCTGTGCACAGCTTCTGCCAAAGCTGATAAAAGACGGAACAAGAAAGTTCATGCTTGCCCACATAAGCAAGGAGAACAACCTTCCCGAGCTTGCTTATCAGACAAGTCTGTGCAGACTTACAATGGAGGGCATGAACGAAAACAACGATTTCACATTGAATCTTGCTCCTGTTGATAACTCAAGGGGTACGAGCATTGTATTCTGATGGGGTGAATTATGCTTACGGTTAAAATAATATGTGTCGGCAATCTCAAGGAAAAATACTGGAGAGATGCCATTGCGGAATACAGCAAAAGGCTTTCCGCATTCTGTAAATTCGATATTCATGAGATAAATGAAGTGAAACTTCCCGATAACCCCGGGGAGAAGGATATATCAAAAGCACTTGCCGAGGAGGGCAGACAGATTCTCAAAATCGCCCAGGATGCAAGGTGCAAAATCTTCCCACTTGTCATAGAGGGCAAAATGCAGTCAAGTGAAAACCTTGCAAAAATGATTGAGCAGGAGGCTGTTATGGGCACCAGCGCCATAGCTTTTGTAATAGGTTCTTCCCACGGACTGTGTGACGAGGTGAAAAAAGCGGGCAGGGGAATATCCATGTCGCCCATGACTTTCCCTCATCAGCTGGCAAGAGTAATGCTCTGTGAGCAGATTTACAGGGCTTTTTCCATAAATGCCGGAACAAGATACCATAAATAAATAAAGAAAAACAGGGTCATGGTGGCTTACAGAGCTTACTGTGACCCTTTGTTTGTGATATATGTCTAAACAATCCTAAACTTTTACCACATTATCACAAGTGAAATTACATAGTATATATGGAAAAATATGGAAGTTTGGTTATTTGTACAAATATAATAAAAGTTATTAAAATATATTGCATTTTTAGTTGATAAGAACTATGATGAATGAGCAAATGACGGAGATGCTCCGCCAAATTATATAAGGGAGGATTTTATCCTATGAAAAACTGGCGCAAAGTAATTGCTCTGGTGCTCGTACTTGCTATGGCTTTTGCCATGACAGTTTCCGCAAGTGCTGAAGAATCCGTTGACGTAACACCGAGAAACGAAACATTATACTTCGGTGGTATGCAGTGGGGCGCACCAAACGACATCAACCCATTCTCACCTTCATCAAACTGCTTCCCAATGAACCAGAATGATAATGCACGTGAGATTATCTATGAGACCCTCTACATGTACAACATGCTCGATGGTTCTCTCACACCACTCCTCGCTGAAGGCGATCCTGACATCGCTGAGGATCAGAAGACTATCACAGTTAAGCTCAATCCTGCAGCTCACTGGTCCGATGGTACTCCTGTTACAGCTAAGGACGTTGAGGCAACATTCAACAAGCATGTTGAGGTTGGCTCCAACACAGGTAACGACATGGGCATGTACATTGCTTCCATGGAGGCAACAGATGACTACACAGTAGTTATCAAGGCTAACGAAGATAACTTCAACCCTCTTAAGGTTAAGGAATATCTTCCAAAGCTCTACATCTGCCAGGCTGCTTACCTTGAGAAGATGACAGAAGAATTCCCTGAGTCCGAAGGCTTCAAGACAGCTACATGGTGGGATGCACCTCACACAGGTCCATACACACTTACAGTTCACAACGAGCAGAAGGTTCTCATGGAGAGAGACGACAATTACTGGGGTCAGGACGAGTCCATGTGGGGCAAGCTTCCTACACCTAAGTACATCTGCCACAACATCTATTCCGGTAACGATACAACAGCCATTGCTCTCCAGAACGGTGAGATCGATATGGACCAGCAGTTCGTTGCCAACATCTGGACATTCTGGGAAGACATGGGTCTCCCAATCTCCACATACATCGACGAGGCTCCTTACTTCCTCGATGCTTCAATGCCAACAATCTGGTTCAACTGCCAGAAGAACGGTCTTGATCAGACAGCTGTTCGTGTAGCTGTTGCTATGGCTATCGACTACGATCAGATTATTGCTTCCGCAATGTCCGGTTACTCCTACACATTCGCAGAAGTTCCTCATTCCCTCTTCAACCCAACAGAGGGTGAGCAGGATATGTACAAGAAGTGCGACGAAGACGGTTCACTCTCTGCTCTCAACTATGCAGGTAAGGACATCGACGGCGCAAACGCTCTCCTCGACGAGGCAGGCATCGTTGATGCAGACGGTGACGGCTACAGAGAAGTAAACGGCGAAAAGCTCGCTTTCACAGTTGAGTGCCCAACAGGCTGGTCCGACTGGAACGCTTCCTGCGAAATCGTTGCAGCAGCAGGTCAGGCTATCGGCGTTGACATCACAACTTACTTCCCGGAGTCTTCTGTATGGTCCGAAGACTACCAGACAGGTAACTTCGACATCATCATGCACACAATGGCAGCTGCTTCCGTAGACGCTATGTGGCTCCGTGCTTACCAGACATGCTACGGCTTCGGCGGCGAGTTCCCGGAGAGACAGACATACGGTCTTTCCAGATGGTACAACGAGAGAGCTGATGAGATTCTCGCAGCTATCCCTGTAACAACAGATGAAGAAGAGCTTGTTGCTCTCTACAAAGAGCTCAACGTTCTTTACCTCACAGAGTGCCCATCTGTTGCTCTTATGTACAGACCAGCTTACTTCCACGAAGTTAACGAGTCCGTATGGTCCGGATTCCCTGAGCAGGGCGACGGCGACAACATTCCTCCAACATGCTTGGTTGACGGTTACGGTGTTGCTGCTCTCTACAATCTCGTAGCAGAGGCTGAATAATCTTATAACAAGATAAGATTTCAACTGAATAAATAACCTTAACCCCGGTGGATATGGATTATCTGCCGGGGTTTGTAATTATACACAAAAATAATTATCATTTCTGTGAAATTGTGAAAAATTATACAGAATGCTTGACATAAGGAATTTATAGGTCTATAATCATAATGCTTGTGGATGGATTCACAAACAAAAAATATTAATGGAGGATTTTCCTATGAAAAACTGGCGCAAGGTTTTAGCTCTTGTTCTCGTTCTCGCTATGGCTTTTGCTATGAGCGTAACAGCAAGTGCTAACGAAGTTGTCAACGATGAAGCTGACATTTCTTCTACACCTAGAAACGAAACTTTCTACATTGGCGGACAGCAGTGGGGCAAGCCAAATGACTTTAACCCATACTCATCCAACTCTAACAACTATCTCGTAGCTCAGAACGACTCTGCTCGTGTAGTTTGCTATGAGACACTCTACATGTACAACATGCTCGACAATACATGCACACCTCTCCTCGCAGACGGTGACTATGTATGGAACGAGGATCAGACAGAGGTAACAGTTAAGATCAATCAGGACGCTCACTGGTCCGATGGAACACCTGTTACAGCTAACGATGTAAAGTACACATTTGATACACATGTTAAGTATCAGTCTGCTACAGGTATCGACATGGCTCTCTACATCTCTGAGGTTGAGGCTACAGACGATTACACAGTAGTATTCAAGGCTAACAAGGATAACTACAACCCACTTAAGGTTATTGAGTATCTTCCAAAGCTCTACATCACACAGGCTGCTTATGTAAAGACAGTTGAAGAGGCTACAAGCGAAGATTCTGAGGCTTTCAAGACAGCTGAGATGTACGATGCAGTTACATCCGGTCCTTACACATGGACACTCGGCAACGAGGAAAAGGTTATCGTAACAAGAGATGACAATTACTGGGGCCAGGCAGAGTCCATGTGGGGTCAGCTCCCAGTTCCTAAGTATATCGTTCACAACATCTTCTCCGGTAACGATGCAGTTGCTGTTGCTTTCGAGAACGGTGAAATCGATGTTAACCAGCAGTTCGTTGCTAACATCTGGACATACTGGGAAGACAAGGGTCTCGACATTGCTACATACATCGACGAGGCTCCATACTTCGTAGATGCTTCCATGCCTACACTTTGGTTCAACACAACTAAGGAAGGTCTTGACAACGCAAATGTTCGTGTAGCTATCGCTATGGCTATCGACTACGATCAGATCATCTCCACAGCAATGTCCGGTTATTCCTACACATTTGCTGATGTTCCACACTCCCTCTTCAACCCAACAGATGCTGAGCAGGCTATGTATGCTGCATGTGATGCAGACGGTGAGCTTTCCGCTCTCAACTATGCTGGCAAGGACATCGAGGGTGCAAAGGCTCTCCTCGAGGAGACAGGCATTGACTTCTCCGCTTACGAGTGGTCTGTAGAGTGCCCAACAGGCTGGACAGACTGGAACGCATCCTGCGAGATCGTTGCAGCTGCAGCTAAGGAGATCGGCCTCAACGTTACAACATACTTCCCAGAGGCAGCTGTTTACAACGAAGACATCCAGACAGGTAACTTCGACATGGCTATGGCTACAATGACAGGTGCTGCTATTGATGGTACATGGCTCCGTGCTTACCAGACATGCTATGGCTTCGGCGGCGAGATCCCTGAGAGAATCACATACGCTTACTCCAGATGGTACAACGAGAGAGTTGACGAGATCCTCGCAACTATCCCTGTAACAACTGACGAGGCAGAGCTCACAGCTCTCTACAAAGAGCTCAACGTTATCTACCTCACAGAGTGCCCATCCGTTGCACTCATGTACAGACCAGTTTACTTCCACGAGACAAACGAGTCTGTATGGTCCGGCTTCCCAGAGCAGGGCGATGGCCTCAACATTCCTCCAACAGTCTGCACAGACGGATACGGAATTGCTGCTCTCTACAACATCTACCTCGTAGAGGAATAATTTAATCCATCTTAAATTATAGTTGTAATAATTAGCTGAATAAACTTCCCCGGCAGAGAAATCTGTCGGGGATTTTTTGCGTTTTCAGGTAAGAAGAACAGAACTTTTGACAACTTATATTAAAAGTGTGTAAGCTGATTATCCGCTGTTTTGGTTTGAAAGTGAGGTATATTGGACAGAAACATATAAATAGAGTATAAATATGAGCATGACGGAAATACAGATGTACACTGTGCATAGACAACCTGAATCATATGGTTGTGCATATGGTAAAAACATGTTGTTGTCTGTTTACACAATATTAACAAACTGTGCAAAAATGACAAAATTATATTGCTAATTTGAAAACATTAATGTATAATAATGACAACGTAGGTCCTGATTGTGCGCAGGGTCATTCTTTAAGGAGGATTTTTCACATGAAAAACTGGCGCAAAGTATTTGCACTCGTTCTCGTTCTTGCCATGGCCCTCACAATGGGCGTTTCAGCATCAGCTGACGAAGTTGCCGATCTCGAAAACGGTACAACTCCAAGAAATGAGACACTCTACTTTGGTGGTATCAGCCAGGCTAAGGCCAACGATATCAACGTATTCTCACCAAACTCATCATGTATGGCTCAGGATCAGTCCGACTATTCTTATGTTGAGACTTATGAGACACTTTACATGTACAACATGCTCGATGGTCAGATCTATCCACTTCTCGCTGACGGACAGCCTGAGTATTCCGAAGATCTGAAGACTATCACAGTTAAAATCAAAGAGGCTGCTCACTGGTCCGACGGTACTCCTCTTACAGCTCATGACGTTGTTGCTACATTTGATTCTCATGTCAAGGCAGGCTCCAACATCGGTGCTGACTACGGTATGTACATGACAGTTGAGGCTACTGATGATTACACAGTAGTATTCACAGCTAAGGAAGAGAACTTCAACCCAATCAAGATGAAGGCTTATCTCCCTCATGTATACGTTGCTCAGAAGGCATACATCGACTCCAAGTGGGCAGAGTATGGCGAAGACAACTCCGAAGCATTCAAGACAGACTACTGGTGGGATGCTCCTCATTCCGGTCCATACACATTAGTTGTTCATAACGAAGAGAAGGTTCTCTTTGTAAGAGATGAAAACTACTGGGGCCAGGACGAGTCCATGTGGGGCGAGCTTCCACATCCTAAGTACCTCTGCCACAACACATTCTCCGGTAACGACACAATGGCTGTTGCTTTCCAGAATGGTGAAATCGACGTTAACCAGCAGTTCGTTGCTAACATCTGGACATACTGGGAAGACATGGGCCTTGATGTTTCCACATACATCCCTGAGGCTCCATACTTCGTAGATGCTTCCATGCCATCAATCTGGTTCAACTGCCAGCAGGATGTTACAAACGATCCGGATATCAGACGTGCTATTGCCAACGCAATCGATTACGATCAGATCATCGCTTCCGCAATGTCCGGTTACTCCTACACATTCGCAGAGGTTCCACATTCCCTCTTCAACCCAACAGACGCTGAGCAGGCTATGTATGAGAAGTGCAACGAAATCGTTGACCTCAAGGCTCTCAACTTCGCTGGCAAGGACTACGACACAGCAAACGCTATCCTCGATGAGGCAGGATACCTTGATGAAGACGGCGACGGATACAGAGAGTTCAACGGCGAGAAGATCGTTCTCAGATGCGAATGCCCATCCGGTTGGACAGACTGGAACGGTGCTCTTGAAATCGTTGCAGCCTGCGGTTCTGAGATTGGCCTCGGTCTCGAGACTTACTTCCCAGAGTCCACAGTTTGGACAGAAGACCTCCAGACAGGTAACTTCGACATCATCATGACCGGTACAGGTGCTTGTGGTTATGCACAGCCATGGAACAGATACTACAATGCTCTCTTTGGTTGGGGCGGCGAGTTCCCTGAGAGAATCACAAACGGTTACTCCAGATGGTACAACGAAGAGGTTGATACTCTTCTCGCAGCTATCCCAACAATGGGCGAAGATGAGGCTATCGAGGCTTATGCAAGACTCAATGAGATTTATCTCACAGAGTGCCCATCTGTTGCTCTTATGTACAGACCAGCTCTCTTCCACGAGGTTAACGAGTGCGTATGGACTGGCTTCCCAGAGCAGGACGACGGTACAAACATTCCTCCACAGATCTGCATCGGTGGTTATGGTATCGCTTCTCTCTATGAAATCGTTAATGTTGAGGGTTAATTTATAACTTGACAATTAAATGATTCAGGGATTCACCTGACTAAGTGAATAACAATGTCTCCGGCAGAGCACAACTGCCGGAGATTTTTTGTGTTAAAACGATAATATTGCACTTTTGTGTATGTACTTGATTATAAATAGGTGTATAATAAACTTTAAAAGATATATCTGTCTGGTGAGGATTTTTATGAAAAAGTTTGAGAGATTAACAGCTGTGATTCTTGTATTTGTGCTGACACTGTTACTGAGTTTTACAGCTTTTGCAGAGGATGCGGAAAGTGTTCCTGTGAGCACACCGAGAAACGAAACATTATATATAGGTGGTCTTCAGTCTGTGAAGGCGAACAATGCAAATCCGTTTTCTTCGGTTTCCCAGCTTATGGCACAGGGTCAGGCGGATAATGCCGACTGTGTGGTTTACGAAACCCTGTACATGTATAATATGCTTAACGGTGAGCTTTATCCTCTTCTTGCAGATGGAGACCCCGAAACAGATGAGGAAAGAACATGTATTACCGTAAAGCTCAAGGAAGATGCCCACTGGAGTGATGGTTCTCCTCTTACAACGGCTGATGTTCAGGCGACATGGCAGACACATCAGAAGTATAAGTCCACCTATGGTGTGGATTTCGGCAAGTATATCTCTGCTGTCGAGGCTGTTGACGAATTGACTGTTGTAATCAGGGCAAATGAGAAAAATTATAACTTTCTGAAAATGGAGCAGTATCTCCACTATCTGTTTGTGGCTCAGAAAGAATATCTTGAAGCTAAATCTGCCGAGTACGGGGATGATGCCGAGGGATTCAAAAATGACGGCTGGTGGGATGCTCCCCATTCCGGCCCTTATGATATAACTGTTCATAACGATGAAAAGGTTCTCTATGAGAGAGATGACAATTACTGGGGTCAGGCTGAATCCATGTGGGTCGCGCTTCCGCATCCTAAGTACCTCTGCCACAATATTTACACGGGTAACGATGCCCAGGCAGTTGCTTTCGAGGCAGGGGAGATAGATGTCAACCAGCAGTTCATGCCAAATGTCTGGACTTACTGGGAAGAGAAAGGGCTTCCGATATCAACCTATTTATATGAGCCGCCGTACCACCTCGATGCCCAGATGCCTTCTCTCTACTTCAACTGTCAGAAAGAGGGGCTTAATCAGGCTGTGGTGAGACGTGCCCTGAGCATGGCAATAGATTACAATCAGATTATTGCATCTGCCATGTCGGGATATTCCTACACATTTACTGAAATACCGAGATCGCTGTTCAGCCCTCTTAATCAGGACCTGTACCAGAAATGCTGTGAAATAACAGATCTCGAGGCGCTGAATTTTGCCGGCAGAGATGTTGAGGGCGCAGGAATAATGCTGGATGAAGCAGGTATTATCGATACAGACGGCGACGGAATACGCGAATATAACGGAATTAATATAACAGCAAGATGTGAGTGTCCTGCAGGTTTTACCGACTGGAACGCAGCCCTTGAGATTGTTGCCGAGGCGGGAAGAGAGATAGGTCTTGGTCTGGAGACCTACTTTCCCGAAACATCTGTGTGGAACGAAGATATTCAGACAGGTAATTTTGATATTGCCATGAACTCCATGGGTGGTGTCGGTGTGGCACAGCCGTGGTCAGGTGCATATCTCGGTCTTTACGGCTGGGGCGGAGAGTTCCCTGAGAGAATCACAAACGGATACAGCAGATGGTATAACGAAGAGGCAGATGCTCTTCTCGCAGAGATTCCGACTCTCGATCCTGAATCCGAGAGATATGTCGAGGCATGGGCAAGGCTTAACGAAATCTATCTCACAGAATGCCCGAACATCTCTCTTATGTACAGACCTGCCTATTTCCACACGGTTAATGAGACTGTATGGACAGGTTTTCCCGAAGCTGATGACGGCAGCGATATTCCGCCCACAGTATGCGTAGGCGGTTACGGAATCGCCGCACTTTACAATATCGTTCCCATTGAGGAATAAACGGGATTATATTCAGCATATAAGACAAAATCAGAATTTGGGTAAAATAGTTAATTTATCTGCTCATGCTTTACTAAAGTGACCAAATATGTTAGAATAAATCGAAATTAATATTGTTATTTTCGGAATGAGGGTCAACTGATGTACTGCCGAAGACAGACTGCAAAGCCCGGTAAAGTGAGTTAGACGGCACAATACCCTGCAATGCTGATGAAATTCGGAGAAACGGAAAAACAGAAGGCTATCAGGCAGTTGTATTTATGCGGAGCGACACCTTAACCTCTGTTATCATCTGATTTTCCCAAAGACCGAGAGTATAAAAAGCCAGAGACAGCTGAGATTAATTTCCCGGCTGTCTTTTTTGTATTCCTGATTGTAAAAATGCACAAAAATGACCGAAAAACTTTTATGTATAATTATGGTATATATATCTTTCGAAACGAGTTGTCAAAAGTTTTGCGATAATAGCCACATCGTTTTGAGGATAATGGACGGTTTTATTTTTTATGGGTATTAAAATATGTAAAAAGACGTTCATAATTTATACAAATATTACAAATTGACTAAATGGGATTTTGCCAAGATGACAGAAAACTGTGCAAAAGGGTCAAAATCTGCCTTGAAGTTTAATTTCAAAAGTGTTATTATTTCATAGTACAAAGGGTCAATACCGTCTAAACTGCGCCTTTTTGAGGTTTAAATCTTAAAAATAAGCAGAATTGTCCCTTGCCGGTACACGGCAGTCATGCCGATAAATCCGGAGACTATCCGCATTGAAAATGGCACAAAATTCAATCTGATTTGTGAAATCGTAATTTTCTGAAAATCTGTCTGCACTGGCGGGTCTGAGGTGAATGAAAATTTCCGAAGTTTTTTCTTTATAACATACCCGAGTGATTTCGGGCAGGTTAAGGGAAAAGACGGGTAACAAACCGGTTTGAACTTTAATTTATCAGCTTTTACAGGCTGCATCAGGGACTTCAACTGACAGGGTAAACCGAATTGTGATAACTCCACAATCACGAGAAGGGGCGCCGGTTACAATGAAGCAGGGAATGCATAATGTAAAAAATGATAAAAATATCTTTTCGGACGAAACTCCTACGAAGTTGCAAAACGGAAAGAAACGCCCCTCCGCAAATCCGGATGATACGGCATTCGGGACACCCAAGTGCATGGGTGGAAAAGATTGGAACCGAATTTGGTCGGTTATCAATTAAAAACCGTAAATAATCTTCAGTATTTATGAGGTGATGGTATTGAAAGGATATATTAAGTACTACGGCGGCAGAATCGCTTGGTACGTCGTTACATTCTTCTGTGCACTGATTCTTAACTTTATACTGCCTCGTCTTATGCCGGGTAACCCGATTGCTACAATCGTCAGCAACGCTACCGCAGGTATGACAGATGCTTCAGCTATCAAGCAGATTCAGGAGCAGTACATTCAGAGATTCGGACTTGATAAGTCCTATTTCCAGCAGTTCTGGCTTTATGTAGGAAATTTACTTAAGGGTGATATGGGAACATCTTTCTCCCAGTATCCTCGTACAGTTTCTAATATTATCGGTTCTTCTGTTCTTTGGACACTTGGACTTCAGTTACCGGCTATCATCGTAGGTTGGTGCCTCGGTAACTTCCTCGGATGTATCGCAGCATACATTCGTAAGGGCTTCGATAAGGTTGTTATGCCGGTCTTCATGTTCATTTCCAACATGCCTGCTTTCGGTATGGCAACAATCCTCCTCTGGCTCTTCGCTATTCAGCTTAAGATAGCTCCTTCCGGAGGCGGTTACGGCTTCGATATGGTTCCAAACATGAGCTGGGCTTTCATTCAGTCCGTTCTCAGCCACTGGATCCTTCCATTCTGCTCCGTTGTTCTCATCACAATCGGTGGTCAGGCAATCGGTATGAGATCTATGTCCATTTACGAGCTTAACGCTGACTATGTAAAGTACAGCCGCTTCCTCGGAATCAAGGACAGCAAGATCATCACTTACGTTTTCAGAAACGCTATGCTCCCACAGGTTACAGGTCTTGCAATGAGCTTCGGTACTATGCTTTCCGGTAACATCATTGCTGAGCAGGTATTCTCATATCCTGGCGTCGGTTCTGCACTTCTCAGCTCCGTAACAGGACGTGACTATCCACTTCTCTCTGGTTGCACACTCATCATCACAGTCATGGTTCTTATCGCTAACCTCGTTATCGAGATTCTCTATGGCTTCATTGATCCTCGAGTTAAGGCAAACCAGATGGAGTCTTGATTAGGAGGGCTTACACATGAAACAGACATTAAAAAACGTTTTTTCTTCACCTAAGTTCCTGATCGGCTTCATCCTGTTCATGGTACTTCTCATTACATCTCTTGCATGGCCACTCTTTGCAGACTTCGGTCCTCTTCAGAACGTTGTTCAGAAGAACGGTGGTTTCGCAGCTCCGGGTACATACGTAAACGTAGCTGACGCAGTAGAGCTTGTAAAAGACAACTCCTCTGTTAAGTTCGATGTTGATACATCCGCTAACAGACTCGCACACAGACTTGACGCCGACAGCCGTCAGATGATGGTTGACTGGCTCCACACATACGCAACAGCTGAGTATATTCCTGACATTAACGCAGACGATGCAGCAAAGATTCAGGAGCTCACAATTGACGACATGTACGCAGTTTGCGCAGACTGGGAAAAGTACTACGACTTCAGCGTAATGCCTAAGACAATCAAAAAGGCTGAAAGAAACAAGTACAACCAGATCGACAAGAAAGTTCAGACTATGCTTTCCAACGAGGCTCTCATTCTTGCTTCCAAGGGCGAGAACGGTCTCCAGGAGGACTGCAAGGTACCTATGAATGCATTCGTTAACACAAAGGACGTTGCATCAAGATACACACTCATCCTCGGTTCCGATAACTTCGGTCGTGATGTTTTCACAGAGCTTACATCTTCCATTCTTGTTTCCATGAGAATCGGTCTCATCGCAGGTTGCATTGCAACTCTCATCGGTATGACACTCGGTCTTCTCGCAGGTTTCATCGGTGGCGTTCTCGATAACATCATCACATTCTTCACAAACCTCTTCACAGTTATCCCATCCTTCGTTCTCCTTATCCTCATTGCGAACGCTGTCGGTGGATCTCACAGAGGTGTTACACTCATTGCTCTTCTCATCGGCTTCACCGGCTGGACATGGACAGCACGTTCCGTTCGTTCACAGGTTCTCTCACTCAGAAACCGTGACCACGTTAACATGTCCAAGATCTCCGGTCACAGCACAGTTAAGATCATCATCCAGGATATTCTCCCATTCGTTGCTTCTTACGTTGTAATGGCATTTATCCTCCAGATTTCCTCCGGTATTCTTGCTGAGGCACAGCTCTCCATGCTCGGCCTTGGACCTGCAACTACTGAGGTTTCAACACTTGGTCTTATGATGCACTGGGCACTCTCCTTCAACGCACATACTCAGGGCATGTGGTGGGCATTCTTACCTGTTATCTTCTCTATCGCTCTCATCACATTCTCTCTCAACCTGATGAATACAGGTCTCGACCAGGTATTCAATCCACAGTTAAGAGACTAATAAAGGGGGTTAACTATTATGGGAAAAGTAATGCTTGAAGTTCGCGATTTAAAAACCAAATATGTTACCCGTATGAAAGAGGACGTTTACTCTGTTGACGGCGTTTCTCTCACCATCGAAGAAGGCAAGTCTCTCGGTGTTGCCGGCGAGTCCGGTTGTGGTAAGTCCACACTCGCGCTCAGCCTTATGGGTTACTATTTTGCACCACTCCACTACATGAGCGGTGATATCATTGTAGACGGACAGAACATCTCCGGTATGGAGCCTGACTACATCAGAAAGCACATTCTCGGCAGCGAGATTGCTTACATTCCTCAGGCAGCCATGAATGCTCTGAACCCTACACAGAAAATCATTAAGTTTATCAATAACGTTATTCACGTTCACGATCCTTCCATGTCAAAGGGTGATATCTATGACATGGCAAGAGAGAGATTCGAAAAGCTCGGTCTTCCTGAGAATGTTCTCCAGAAGCACGCTGTTGAGCTTTCCGGTGGTATGAAGCAGAGAACAGTTATTGCTATCTCCACAATTCTTTCACCAAAGGTTCTTATTGCTGACGAGCCATCCTCCGCTCTTGACGTTACATCTCAGAAGATGGTTATCAAGATGATGAAGCAGCTTATGCACGAGGGTCTCGTTAAGTCCATGATCTTTATCACACATGAGCTTCCACTTCTCTATCAGGTTACTGACGACATCATGGTTATGTACGCAGGCCAGATTGTTGAAAAGGGCACAGCTCACGAGATGGTATTCGACCCGATCATGCCTTACACAAAGGGCCTTATGGGATCCATCATCGTTCCTGAGGACGGCATGAAGGCTAACAAGCTCGAGGCTATTCCTGGAACACCTCCAAACCTCAAACATCCACCTGCAGGCTGCCGCTTCGCTCCTCGTTGTAAGTATGCAACACCTGAGTGCATGGTTTATGCACCACCTGTTAAGAAGCCTGCACCGGGCCGTGAGTATCGCTGCCTGTTCGAGGAAAAATATCTGAAGGAGTTGTACGCTAATGGCTGAGTTAGGAAAGTCAGTTCTTAGAGGCGAAGACGTCACTAAGATCTTTGGTATGGGTAAAGTAAGAACAACTGCTGTTAACAAGGTAAACTTCGACTTCCACGAGAGAGAGGTTATCTCCATTGTTGGTGAGTCCGGTTCCGGTAAAACAACAATTGCTAAAATGATCCTTGGCCTTATCGGTATTACAGAAGGTACAATTTACTTCAACGGTGAGCCAAGAGATATTTCCACAGGTAAAAAGAGAAAAGAGTACTGGAAAAACATTCAGGCTATCTTCCAGGATCCGTTCGCAACATTCAACCAGTTCTTCAAGATTGACGCAGTTCTTCTCGACTGTATCAACCTTCGTGGTGGTAAGAACCTTCCTTACGAAGAGAAGTATAAGATGATGGAGGAGGCCTGCTCCTTCGTTAACCTGAAGTTTGCCGAGCTTACAAATAAGTATCCGTTCGAGCTCTCCGGTGGACAGATGCAGAGACTTATGATCGCACGTATCTTCCTCCTCAAGCCGAAGATTCTTATCGCTGACGAGCCAACATCAATGGTCGACGCATGCTCACGTGCTACTATCCTCGACTACCTCTTAAAGCTCCGTGACGAAGAGAACATGACAATCATCTTCATCACACATGATATCGGTCTTGCATACTATGTATCCGATTCCGTTTACATCATGGAGCACGGTGTATTCGTAGAGCAGGGTTCTGCAGAAGAGTGCATCATTCATCCAAAAGCAGCTTACACAAAGAGACTTATCTCCGACGTTCCAAAGCTGAACGAGGAGTGGGACCTCTCAACAGTCGGCTGATTTTAAAGCGAATTTACGGTGGTACCGGTTATCCGGTGCCACCTTTTATTTTTGTTGAATTTCTTATATTTATACTATATAATATAATAGAAATAATATTGAAAGCAGGTGGGAATATGGAGTTAACTGAATTCGGCGGTTTCAGGTTCAGAACTGTTGAAAAAAATGATATTCCCGTACTTGGCGACATGATGGACAAGGCAATTCTTGCCGAACTGAAACGCTATAATATCGAGATAAAGAAGAACGATGTTCTTAAATCAGAGAATCTTCTTAACAGATATCTGATTGAGTATAACGCCGAGGCTTACTGCATTTATGCAGATAATAAGGTTGTCGGTATGGTTATTTACTGGACAAAAACCGAAGATAAAAAAGGACTGCTCGGCCATATGTTTGTGGATACGGAGTATCAGAATATGGGCCTGGGAAAAATAATGTGGGACTTTGTTTTAAGCAGAACGCCGTATATCAGACACTGGGACACAGAGCTTCCGCTCTTTTCAAAAAGAGGAATATATTTCCTTATTTCCAAGCTGAAGTTTGTCATGACCTATGTTGAGAAAAAGAGCAGGGAAGATCTCATCTGTCACATGGAGCTTAAACTGTAATGGAAATTAAACCAATAGCTCACATTAAATCGGACTTTACATCAAAGTTCGGCATACCGAGACAGTCTGGTCTCAAAGACAATATAAGCTACATCATAATGGAGCCTGAATTCAGGCGAAAAGAGGCGTTCAGGGGTCTTGAGGAATTCTCTCATATATGGCTGATATGGGATTTTTCAGAGAACCACAGAGAGGACTGGAGCCCTACAGTGAGACCGCCAAGACTCGGCGGTAACACAAGGCTTGGTGTGTTTGCCACACGCTCACCGTTCAGACCTAATAACCTGGGGCTTTCATCCGTCAGACTGATTAATATTGACTGTGAATGTGATAATGCTCCTGTTCTTGTTATAGCAGGTGCAGACCTGATGGACGGCACTCCCATTTATGACATTAAGCCATATATTCAGGGGGATGTACACGATGACTTTGAGGAAGGCTTCAGCAGGGATGTTCGTGATTACGCCCTGATGGTTAAGTTTGAATGTGACATTCCTTCTGAGCTTACAGAGGAGCAGATAAACACCCTCAAATCCGCTCTGTCAGAGGACCCGAGACCATCTTATCACAGGGATGAAAACCGTATTTACGGCATGCCTTTTGCACAGTATGATGTTAAATTCAAAGTATGTGAAGGAACTTTATCAGTAACAGAATTTGAATCTATATAGATGAATTATTGAAAGGAAACAAACTATGAATCTGCCAAACAAACTCACAGTGCTTCGAGTAATACTCGTACCGTTCTTTGTGGCGGCACTCATGCTCGACTGCATTCCACACAACTATCTTATTGCCGGTCTTATTTTCGGAATTGCATCTTACACAGACCATCTCGACGGCAAGATTGCAAGAAGAGATAATCTTATCACAGACTTCGGTAAATTCATGGATCCTCTTGCTGATAAGATTCTCGTTATGGCGGCAATGATCTGCTTTGTGGCTCTCGGTCACACAAACCCTTATTTTGTAATCATTATTATGTTCCGTGAGTTTGCGGTAACATCCATAAGACTTGTGGCGGCAAGCAACGGCACAGTAATTGCAGCCAACATCTGGGGCAAGTTCAAGACAGTATCACAGATAGTTGCAATCATCGTTGTAATTGTTCTCCAGTATGTTTTACAGCTGGGATTCTTCCCGGAGCAGGCAGGACTTTTCCACATTATCGGTGAAGTATTCAACGGCTTCTGCACACTCATGGCTCTCATCTCAGGTATTATCTATATCAAAGACAACTGGTCATGTATCGCAGATTTCAAATAAAAACAGGCAAAAAATCACACAGGCAGTGAACTTAACCACTGCCTGTTTTCTGTTTATTTATGGGGAAGAATCGCTTTAATCTTTTTGTAAATCTCTTTTGCCCTGTTATTGTTTTCGTCTGAATTGAAAGTGCGCTGAAGTGCATTGTGAACTTCCTGTTTTGTGGTGTGTTTTCTGACTATATCTATGACAAGCTCTGTCTCGGTACTGTTGCCGAGTCTAGCTCTGATTTCATCATAAACACTGCTGTCGGGCCTGTTCTGCACATTTCTGTCGGTTGTATTATCTTTCTTTTGTTTTCGACTCCGATTGCCCTGTTTTTCATTCGGTTTCTGCTTCTGTTCGGGAATGTTTTCAACATGTGTGATAACTTCGGTGGAAACTTTTCCGCTTTTTATACTGCTGTCATTTAGTTGGGGTGAAGTATCCATAGCTGATTTTTCGCTTAGGGATGGGTTTTTCTTCGGTGAGGGAAGACGGAGTTTTTCATTCTGATTATTACAGCGGCCAAGTCTGCGTTTTGCCTGTTTATTGGGAAGCACAGGGGGATCTTCGTTTAATTCCCCTGCAATGTTGTGGAATATCTCAATGTCTTTCCCCTTGGCCTTCCAGAACCCCTTGAGGCACTCAAAGCCCTTGTCCTTTGTAATTATTCTGAAACGTGAAAAAGGGTGTTTGTGTATGAGATAGCCAAGCCACGATGTAAGCTGAAAATCGAGGGCATTGTCACGGCCGGTTTCGATATGTTCGAAAAATACCCTGCATTTTGTTCTGAGCATATCATTCATGGAATCTATGCTTATGCTTTTGGCGTTATCTGAGTAGAAGATATACACCCTGTCGCTTTTTGAGAGCTCTGCAAGGCCCTTTAAACCGTGAACCTGGGTGTTTTCGTAATCTATGAGATAGAAGGTCATGTTATTTCTCCAGATTCATTTCAAAACGCTCAAAATAGCCGAGAAGCTTTCCGTTTTCATCCCTTACGGGGTTGATATATTTGCGCTGGTTGCGGTTGTTCACGCCGAGGTAAATCTCATTGCCGTGGTTTTCGAGATTTGTGACTGCTTTTTCAATCATTGCTTTGGTGTTCTCGCTGTGGCAGTCAAAGAGAGATTTGCCGATGAGATTGCCGTAACCTCTGCGCCTGTAATAGAAAAACTCTGCCTCTTTGTTCATGTAGCGGATTATGTGCTCTGTATCGCAGAATACTATCGGATAGGGGATGGAGTCGAGTATGAGTTTAAACATTTCTTCGTTTGTGTAGTTGAATTCAAAAGCCATGTGTGTTACCTCACTTCTTCATGTTCTGTTCGAAACGCTCGAAATAACCTACAAGCTCACCCTCTGAGTTTCTCACCGGGTTCAGGTAGAAGCGGTAATTCTGCGGTGTTACTCCGAGATACATTTCATTGGCATGATTTCTGAGCTTATCCACGGCGGAACATATTCTCTCACGGCTTGTCTCGTTGTGGCAGTCGAAGAGTGATTTACCAATCAGATTATCATAACCGCGCTGGTCATAATACCAGTGTTCTGCCTGCATATTAAGAAAACGGATGATGTGGTTTGCATCCACAAAAACTATCGGGTATGGTATGGAATCGAGTATGTATTTATACAGAGCCTCGTTCTCAATGTTAAAATCCATGAATATTACCTCTTTTCGGTGTTGTGGTGATTAAATTATATATTATAGCTTCGCTCAATACAATGGATAAAAACCAAAGTTTCGTCGCTTTGTAAGAATGAACCGGCAGACGGGAAGATAACAAAAAGGCGAACCTTCCCAAATGTGATGGGGAAAGTTCGCCTGAATATCAGTTGATTGTTAATCAGATGCCGAGTACTCCGTCAGCGGCGGCTGTCATCTTTGCAACCATATCCTCTGACTCAGCTCTTGTTGCACCCTTACCGGACATGTAAACCTTAATTTTTGGCTCTGTGCCGGATGGACGTACAATGAACTTGGAGCCGTTCTCGAGTCTGTACTCAAGAACATTGGACTTTGGAAGATTAATCTCTGACTTTTCTGCGCCGTCTGTTCTTACACTGAGCTGGTAGTCGGATGTGCCTACAACCTTGAATCCTGCGATTTCGGCAGGTGCGTTCTCACGAAGTGTGCTCATGATCTCTGCCATCTTAATCATACCGGACTCGCCCTCGAATGCTCTTGTGATTGTTGCATTCTTGAAGTAGCCGTACTTCTCGTAGAGGTCGTTCATGGCATCAACGAGAGTCATGCCGTTTCTCTTGTAGTAAGCTGTCATCTCGCAGATGAGCATGGAGCCGTCAACAGCATCCTTGTCACGAACATAACCGCCGGAGAGGTAACCGTAGCTCTCCTCAAAGCCGAGGAGGAAGCTGGACTCACGGCCTTCAGCCTCGAGCTCAGCGATGATGTCGCCAATGTACTTGAAGCCTGTGAGGCAACGGCGGATTGTTACACCGTAGTCAGCTGCAATACCATCAATCATATCTGTGGAAACGATAGTGGAAACAGCAACAGGTGCAGGTGGCATTGTGCCCTGCTCTGTGCGGAACTTGGCGATGAAGTTTAAGAGGAGGATACCAACCTCGTTACCTGTTAAGAGAACATACTCGCCGTTCTGGTTTACAGCAACACCTACACGGTCGCAGTCAGGGTCTGTTGCGAGGAGGAGGTCAGGGTTGACCTTTTCACAGAGCTCAATGCCCTTCTGGAGAGCTTCTCTTATCTCAGGGTTCGGATATGGGCAGGTTGGGAAGTTTCCGTCAGGCTCTGCCTGCTCAGGAACTATGGTGACATCCTTAACACCGATTCTGTCGAGGATAGCGAGAACACATCTCTTGCCCGCACCGTTGAGTGGTGTGTAAACAATCTTGAGGTTGCCTGCGTCACCGCCGAGTATGGACTCTGCCTGAACTGCATCGAGGAAAGCTGTTACTGTGTCTTCACCGATATACTCGATTGTGCCTGCCGCTACTGCCTCTTTGAAGTCTACCTTCTTAACATCTGCGAAAATGTCGAGAGCACCCATTTCCTCTGTGATGCCGTCAGCCATTGCTGCTGTAATCTGGCATCCGTCAGGGCCGTAAGCCTTGTAGCCGTTGTACTTTGCAGGGTTGTGGGATGCTGTAACATTGATACCTGCATCACAGCCGAGGTGACGAACAGCAAAGGAGAGGGCTGGTGTCGGCATAAGCTCAGGGTAAATATATGCCTTGATTCCTGCTGCTGCGAGAACTGCGGCACTTTCCTCTGAGAAGAGAACACCCTTGTTTCTTGAATCGTAAGCTATTGCAACTGAGAGTGGCTTTCCCTCAGGATTATGCTTGTTGAGGTAGTTTGCGAGGCCCTGGGTTGCCTTGCGAACGGTGTAAACATTCATTCTGTTTGTACCGGCGCCGATAACTCCTCTGAGTCCTGCTGTACCGAATTCGAGGTCACGATAGAATCTGTCGTTAATCTCCTCAGGCTGGCCGTTAATGGCGTTAAGTTCTTCTGTGAGGTCCTTATCGTCGAGCTCCTGAGCGAGCCATCTTTCATACTCTGTCATTGGTATTACATCCTTTCACGGCAGAATAAATTCTACCTTATATAAAATTTATAATAGGCTGATCAAAAGGCATAATATGCCAAGTCTATATGGTAAAAGAATACCACCTATTTTATGCAAAGTCAATGATAAAATAGGCGGTTATAAAGATTTTTTAGTCAGATTTTATATAGAAAACTATCTGAGGTGTATAATATTGGTAAGTACCTGGCCGTTCTGAATATCTATGGTGCCGAAACTTGCATCGTAGCCGTGGCAGGAGCCCGGGTTCATAACCCACATATCATCTTTGTACTCGTTTACGGGAATATGGGTGTGACCGTAAAGAACTATATCCGCTTTTCTCTCTCTTGCGGCTTCACGCACATCGTACTCTGAGTATTTTACATTATACATGTGGCCGTGGGTGTAGAATATCTTTTTCCCCTCGAGGGTGATGCTGTCGGCAACAGGCAGATTTGAGCCCATATCGCAGTTGCCACGAACTTTCAGAAATTTGATGTCTGGGTAAATTTCTTCAAGGCGGTCTATGTCACGCTCGCCGTCACCTGTGAAAATAACCACCTCTGCGGTTTTAACCTTGTCGACTGCCTCTTTTGCACGGAAGTAATCACCGTGAATATCAGATAATACTATAATTTTCATAAGCTGATTCTCCTTACACCATAAGTATATATTCTATGCCCGGAAATTACAATACATTGCAATAACTTTGCATGTTGCCGTATTGCAAAAAGGGCGGACTTATGCAATAATATTATTTACTGAAAAGTATGTAAAAGAGGATGAAAATGAGAACTTTAGTAAGAATAATCAACGAGTGGGATGCCCCCACCATGCTCAAGGTTTACGATAGATTCATAGATACAAACACCTGCAAAGATACCGAACTGCCCACCATTGCCCAGTTTGTTCAGCGCATAGACAGATACACCTACGGTACAGGCTGGATTATGAGTGAGATAGACGGTGAAACCGCAGGATTCTGCCTTATCACCGAGAACAGCTACGAACCCGAAAATCTGTTCACAGCCGAGATTCAGCTCTGGGTTAAGCCGGAGCTTCAGCGCAGACGCGTGGGAGATTCCCTTTACCACATGATGTTCGGCATTATGGAGCTGGGCAACAAGAAAAAGGTTTATGCGAGAATTCCTCTGCCGAACGATGCGGCGGTTGCTTTCCATGAGCACTGGGGATTCACCGTAAAGGAGAAGCTTGAGAAAGCCTTTGAGAAAAACGGCGAGAAATATGATGTCCTCGTTATGGAAAAGAACCTCAATCCGGAGGATCCTGACGCAGACAGACCCATAAAGCCCATGATAGTAAAACTTGATAAATCATCTCAGTTCAGAAAATTACAGATTGCCGCAGGCGATCTTATAAGAGAATAACAGGAAAGGAGTAACCTTTTTTGGCATCTAATAAAAATGCGCTGTGCGTAAACTGCATGAAGCCTTTCGACCCAACAGTTACAGGAGACGGAGTGTGTCCTCATTGCGGTTTTGACAATAAAGTGAGTCAGAATCCTTCTGCACTTGCATTCAGATCTTACCTCAGGAAAAGATATATAAGCGGAAGAGTTCGTGCCGCAAACTCCGAGGGTATCACATACACAGCTCTCGATGTATCATCCGGCAGAAGAGTGGACCTCAGAGAATTTTTCCCTCAGGAGCTGGTAAAGCGTGAGGGTAAAAAAGTTATTCCGAAAGACGGCTGTGAGGATTTATACAACGACCTCATGGTGGAATACACCCAGATGGCGAGAGCTCTGGCGAAAATCAGATCCAACCATGCGCTTTTCATGCTCATTGATGTGTTCAAGGATAACAACACGGTTTATCTTGTTTATGAGCATCATTCCAGCGAAACATTACATTCATACATAAGCAAAAACGGTCCTCTCACATGGAACGAGGCAAAGGAGCTTTTTATGCCGATGATGAGCTCTCTGAGTGCAATGCACTCAGCAGGTGTGATGCATCTCGGAATTTCTCCCGACACCTTAAGAATATGCAGCGACGGAAAAATGCGTCTCTCCGATTTCTGCATTCCTGCGGTAAGACAGGCTGATGAAGAGATTAAGCCTGACCTTATTCCCGGCTGTGCGGCATATGAGCAGTATGTGAGAATTTTCGACTGTGCGGAGACCACCGATGTTTACGGCTTTGCCGCCAGCATGGTATATGCCCTCACAGGCAGACTGCCTGCGGACGCCGTAAGCAGAAGCAAAGACCCTAAGCTTCTGCTCCCCAAGAATGTTCTGAGAGCACTTCCCGGTAATGTGGTTCGTGCACTTGCCGGAGCTTTACAGGTAAGACAGGAGAACAGAACAGGTTCCTTTGAGCGTTTCAAGGCCGAACTTATTGACAGTACCCGTCAGCTCAGCGAGATGAGCGAGACAAGCGCAATAAGAGAGCTTCCGAGAACCAATCAGTACACCCCACAGAGAAGAAGGGGACTTCCCACAAAGTTCTGGCTGGTTTTCTCCTTTGTGTTCTCACTTGTTGTAATGGGTGTGGCGTCTTATTTCCTTGTTAATAATTATGATATAAACGGTAAAATTAACGGCTACGTCAAAAAAATCGAGGAGCAGACAGCTGTAAGTTCTGTTGAGACCATATCCGTTCCGAATATGATTGGCGGTGTTTATGCCGACTGGCTGATAGATGTAAACAACACAGGCACCTATGATTTCAATCTCTCTGTTTCCGGCGAGGAATTCAGCGACGAGGTTGGCGAGGGAAGAATCATCAGCACAGACCCTGCCCCGGGTTCAAGAATAACAAGGGGAGAATCCGTTACAGCCGTAATCAGCAAGGGCAGCGTTATCCGAAGCCTGCCTAGCCTCAAGGGATATAAGTTCTCAGATGCTCTCAACAAGCTGGAGAGCATGGGATTCATCGTTGAGAAGGTGGAGGAATACTCCGACACGGTTGCCAGCGGAATGGTACTTTATTACACAGACTACGAGAGTGGCACAGAGCTGGAGTACGGCTCAAGCGTTCGTGTTTCCGTAAGTATCGGAAAGTATGTTGAATAAAGCTTAATAAAAAATCAACAGGTCGGTTTTCCGGCCTGTTTTTGTTTTGCTCACAACAGAAAGAAGCCGTGGACTATTGCCCACAGCCTCTTCTGAGAAATATATTTTAAGGAGAGTAGAAGTCCTTATGCTTTTGCGTCTGCGATAACCTTCTGAGCTACATTTTCAGGAGCCTGATCGTATCTTGTGAATGCGAATGTGAAGCTTCCTCTGCCCTGAGTTACCTGACGTACATATGTTGTGAAGTCGTGCATTTCTGCGACAGGAACCTCAGCAACAATCTCCTGCTTACCGTCCTCTGTTGCGTCCATACCGAGAACACGGCCACGGCGCTTTGTAACCTCGCCCATGATATCGCCCATGTTGTCGCCCGGAACAACTGCCTTGAGTTCGCCGATAGGTTCAAGGATAACAGGATCGGCCTTTGGCATACCTGCCTTGTAAGCCTCTGTTGCGGCAAGCTTGAAGCTCATTTCGGAGGAGTCAACAGGATGGTAGGAACCGTCATAGAGTATAGCGGAAAGTCCTACAACAGGGTAACCTGCGAGAGGTCCCTTCTCGATGCACTCCTGAAGTCCCTTTTCAACTGCAGGGAAGAATCCCTTCGGAACGGAACCACCGACAACTCTTTCGCCGAATACGAGGCCCTCTGCGTCGCATGGTGAGAACTCAATCCATACATCACCGAACTGACCGTGACCGCCTGTCTGCTTCTTGTAACGGCCCTGAACCTCAACCTTCTTGCGGATAGTCTCTCTGTAAGCTACCTGTGGCTTTGTGAGGCCGATGTCAACACCGAACTTTGCCTTGAGCTTGGAAACAATAACATCGAGGTGCTGTTCACCCAGACCTGAGAGAACCATCTGATGAGTCTCGTGGTTGGTCTCGAACCTGATTGTAGGATCTTCTTCAACGAGTCTTAAGATGCCCTGGGCAATCTTTTCTTCGTCGCCCTTGTCCTTTGGTACGATAGCCATGGAAAGGGTAGGAACAGGGTAATCTATACCCTCGAGTGTGAGCTTTCTGATTGGTGAGCAGAGAGTATCACCTGTGTTTGTGGCGGCGAGCTTTGGAATGGCACCGATATCACCTGCACCGATGTACTTAACGTCTGTCTGCTTCTTACCTGTCATTGTGACAACCTTACCGATTCTCTCAGGTGCGCCTGTGCGCATGTTGATAACCTGAGTGTCGGCACCGATTTTACCGGAAACAACCTTGATGAATGAGAGCTTACCGATGAACGGGTCGGCGATTGTCTTGAATACGATGGCTGCTGCTGCGGCATCCTCATTAACCTGAAGTTCGACAGGATTTCCGTCAGGGTCAACAGCGATTTCAACTGCCTTGTCGGCTGCGTTAGGTGCGAGCCATGTTAAGCCGTCCATGAACTGCTCCATGCCTCTCATGAGCATTGCATCACCGCAGAATACAGGGATGATTGTACCTGCCTTAACGCCCTTTGAAACACCGACTATAATCTCTTCAGGTGTGAAATCTTCACCGCTGAAGTACTTCTCGAATAACTCGTCATCGGTCTCTGCAACAGCTTCGCTGATAGCGGTTCTCAGGCCCTCAAGTCTTGCGCCCATGTCAGGCATAGGAACGAGCTGAGGCTTGCCCTCTGAGTAGTCATAGCAGCGGTACTCGAGGAGGTTGATGTACTTATCAGCCTTGCCATCCTCGAAGAATGGAACAACAACAGGACAAACTGATGGTCCGAATGCGTGCTTGAGTTCCTCAAATACTCCGTAGAAGTCTGAACCTTCGTCGCAGAGTCCGTTTACGAATACTATCTTTGAGAGGCCTCTCCTGGAAGCTGCCTCCATTGCTTTCTCTGTACCTACTGTGACACCGCTCTTACCTGCGAGAACAACAAGGGCTGTGTCTGCGGCACGCATAGTCTCGTAAAGGCCACCCTCGAAGTCGAAAAGACCCGGAGCATCAAGAAGGTTAATCTTCTTGTTTTTCCACTCGAACGGTGCAACAGCGGCGGAGACAGATGTCTTTCTCTTAATCTCTTCAGGATCGTTATCAAGAACAGTGTTTCCCTCTGCAATCTTACCTCTTCTATCGGAGGCACCTGCGAGGTAAAGCATTGCCTCTGCAAGGCTTGTCTTACCTGATCCGCTGTGACCGGCTATGGCCAGATTGATGATGTTTTTTGCCTGATACTGATTCATAATGAATCTCTCCTTCCGTGGGCCGACTCTCCTTAAATTCATAAATGCGGCCCTCACCCTATATATTATCCGTCCTTTGGGAATATTATACAAAAATACGCCCGACTGAATACGTTTATTATATGCTTCGCTGTGGATAATTGCAACAGTTTTTTGATTTAATATGTGAATTTTTTATCATTTATATACAGAATATCATCCAGTTCGGAGTTAGGAATGAGGAATTCGGAATTATGGTTTAGGTAAACTTTGTGGGTTTTGGGTATAAAAATGCACCCTGAAAAAATCAGGATGCATTCGGGTATCTGTTATTTTGCCGGAACAAACTCAAGTTTTATACTCATTCCCATTGCAGATGCAAGACGCTGTAATGTTTTTATAGACGGATTTGCATTTCCGTTTTCAAGTTTGCTTATATCTCCCTGAGTTATACCTGTTCTCTCAGAGAGCTCTTTCTGAGTAAGTCCGGTGCTTTTTCTTGCATCAATAATTGCCTGAATAATGGCTCTTTCAGGCTGAAGTGCTTCGTATTCTCGGCGTATTTCCGGATTTTCAAGCTGTTCATTAAGAAAATCATTAAACTTTGTACTCATTATAACTTCTCCTTTCTGCGCAGGTAATCGGCTCGATATTCTTTTGCTCTTTCAATCTCTGATTTAGGTGTTTTCTGTGTCTTCTTTATGAAACCATTTGTAAGAATAATGCGTTTGTCAACAACAAAGAAGTAAAGAACTCTGCTTATATCTGAACCTACTTTTGCTCGTAATTCAAAAATACCTTCGGATAGATATTTTGAATATGGTTCTCTGAGTTCGTTTCCATTATCTTGTAAAACTGAGATGATACTGAGAACTTTAGCTCTCATTTTTGTATCCAAACTGAGGATAAATTCTTTAGCAGGTTCCTGACCATTTTCTTTTTCGTAGAATTCTACTTCAAATTTAGACATAACATCATCTCCTAAGATAATAATATATGATATATCATATATTGTCAATGGACAATCTCACATTATCTCCAAAACAAACCCCAGCTCTTTTCTTTCACATGAGTTAAGTCTGAGGGCGTGGGTTTTCTCTGCGAATATGTCTCCTTCCGTTGTGAGGGTAGCACAGCCCTGCCATGGCTCAAGGGCGACAAAGTTACCGCTGTCTGAACTTGACCACAGGGCTATCATGGGGAACTCAGCAAAGTTTACTTTAACGCCGTGACCTTCCCTGTTTACAATGGCAAGGGATTCTGACTTCGGTTCATCGAATATCAGGGCATCTGTGCTGAAAAGATTATGCCTTAAAGCTATGGTATTTCCCGTAAGGTGGAATTCTTCCTCGGTGGGGTTAATGAGACACTGGGTTAAATCTACTTTCGGACAGGATATGTTTTCCTCTTTCTCGAAAATTACGGTGTAATCCCCGAAGTTTTCCCCGGCGAAAAGGGGAATGTTTATGCCCGGGTGACCGCCAACGCAGAAAAGCATTTCTCTGTCATCAAGGTTTTCCACAATGAATGTGGTGCGAAGTGAAAAACTTTCCAGCTCGTATCTGACGGAGAAGCGGAATTTATACGGGTAACAGGCGAGGGTTTCCTCTGTTTCGTGTATTGTCAGGGTGACGGAACTTTCGCTCTGCTCCGAAACTTCAAAAAGCATGTTCTTTGCGAAGCCGTGCTTCGGTATGCTGTATTCTTTCCCGTCTATGTAAGTGTGATTGTCACGCAGGGCGCCGACTATGGGGAACAGCACAGGTGCGCTCTCATCCCAGTGGATGCTGTCTCCCTGCCAGAGGTATTCGGTGGTGCCGAATTTCAGTGATTTAAGTTCAGCTCCGAGAGGGGAGATCTCTGCGGAGCTGTTCTCTGTGAATAACTTTATCATTTTGCGATTACGTTTGTGTCAAGCATGAGGGTTATAGGTCCGTTGTTGAATACATCAACATCCATGTCTGCACCGAACTCACCTGTTTCAACATTCTTTGCACAGCCGGATTCACGGACGAGCTTTACAAAATATTCGTAGAGTTCGTTGGCTGTTTCGCCCTTGGCGGCATTGATGAAAGAAGGACGGTTGCCCTTGCGGCAGTCTGCGGAGAGGGTGAAGTTGGATACAACCATAATGTCACCGCCTATGTCCTGAAGGGAGAGGTTTATCTTGTCGTTCTCGTCTGTGAAAAGTCTCAGGCCTGAGATCTTCTTTGCGAGGTACTCTGCCTGCTCCTTGGTGTCGCCCTCCATAACTCCGAGGAATACTACGAGGCCTGCGCCTGTCTCTCTCTCGATTTCGTGATTGATTGTGATGTGTGCCTTGTGAACACGCTGTACTACTGCTCTCATGATTATATTTCCTTTCGATTGTTTATATGTTAAGAAGAACGAGGGAAGCGAGTATCATTCCCGTTCCTGTGAGCTGACGCTTTGTGAGTTTCTCCCTGAAAATGATGAGGGAGAGTATGCTGATTAAAATTACCGTTCCTACGGAGTAGCTCGGGTATATGATAAATGCCGGAACACTTGTGAGCGCCTTGAGGAGAAACCTCGAGACAAAGTAATTCGGAATACCTACAAGCACACCGAAGATGATGTCGAACTTCGAGGGCTTCTCCCTGTTAATTATCATCATGACGGCGGTTATTACCATGGCGAAGAAGAAGCCGAGGAAAAGGTAACGGTTGTCGAATTCCCTCGGACAGGTGAACTCGTAAACCTTGGACATGCTGTCGCATAGTCCGCCGATTATCATAAGGAATACAAGACCGCCTGCCCCCATTGTGAGGAAAGACGAAAGATTTTTGTGTTCTGTCTTTTTTAGGTGAGCGTTTCCACCGCCTAAGTTGATTACAAGTATCGCCGCAACAGCTATGGCTATGCCGACAAACTGAAGGGGCTTTGCAGTTTCTCCGAATACCGTAAAGGAAAGTATCGTGGGAATGAGAACCCCAAGTTTGGAGAATACCGCAGAAAGTACCGTGCCGTTGTTGCGTATGTTCACTTTGTACAGCACAAGGGAGAGAAGAAGTGCCGCGCCGGTGAGAACGGAAACGAGGGTAACTTTAAGGGGAACGGAGAAGGGGTTGCCGCCCGAGGTGAAAATATAGCCCTCCACACAGCAGGTGAGATAATTGAAAAGACAGACACCGTAGGTGGAGGTGGGTCTGTTCTCTGAGAAGCGAAGAATAATCGCCAGAAGGGAACTGCAGATTATAGCGAGTAAAAGATAAAACATGGTGATCTTCTTTCCAGGTAAAAGTCGGGAATAATTGTAGCATAATTAACAGAAAGATAAAAGCAAAACTTACTTATTGGCAAAGGCAAAAATCTTGAAGAAAAAAAAATATGATGGTAGAATAAAACCAAAGTTTTCGACCACCTTTTACAAAAGGTGGTGGGGTCAGGGGTGAAACCCCTGAGCAAGTCAGAAGCAAGTGACCCAAGAACATTAAGACAATGCGAAGCAT
>JAUNDK010000002.1:0-15136 GCA_030526115.1 Clostridia bacterium | reverse complement strand
CCCAAGAACATTAAGACAATGCGAAGCATTGAACATAAAAAAGAAAGTCAGAGAGCCGCTATCTGTGAAACAGATGCGCGATTCTGACGGACCTCTTAATGAAACCCTGCCAAGAAAAACAAAGTAAAGTATTCGACCACCTTTTACAAAAGGTGGTGGGGTCAGGGGAGAACCCCCTGAGCAAGTCAGAAGCAAGTGACCCAAGAACATTAAGACAATGCGAAGCATTGAACATAAAAAAGAAAGTCAGAGAGTCGCTGTCTGTGAAACAGATGCGCGATTTGAGCGGTCCTGTTACGCAAACCTACCCAGGAAGAAATATTCTAAACCAAAACAACGAAAGGAAAACTTATGGAGAAATCTGCAAGAAACTCATGGAATACATTTGCCATACTCGGTGTGTGTCTGTCGCTCACATCCATGGCATCACTGATTAATATAATCATCTCCCTCGGAGTGAACGGTTATGCCTATTACTCCTGTAAAAACGGAACAAAGCAGGGCAGAAAGCTCTCGATTATCGGAATGGTTCTCACGGTGGTGAGTGCGTTCATGTCTTATTCCTCGGGTTTTCTCCTTTACTTTGTGATAAGTTTCATTCTGATTTCTCTGCTTATAAGCATTGTGATATTCGGAATAGTTGAGGGAATACTTTATTACAACGATATGAAAAATTCCGCAACGGATAAAAGTGATGCGGACTGGGTGAGAAGAACGGGAAAACTGCTGTTTTTAATCTATCCCCTCGGATGGAGCAAAACAAAAATGATAGTGGTAAACTCCGCAGACGGAACACCGCACTATGTTGAAAAAACCAAGGCAACCTTCGGCGACAGGGCTTACTATACCGCAAGTGAGATAAGCTGGAAAGAGGTTCGACGCTACGCAGAGGAAAGCCCGAATGCCGAAATCAAATTAAAATTTGCCGAGGTTGATGCGGATAACTGGTGGAAATTTACCAATAACAGATAATCCTTGATTTTTCCGCATAAATGTTGGATAATATGTAAAAACTCAATTTTGAAAGGATTGTTTATTATGAAAGGCTTCATGAAAGAATTCAAGGCATTCATCATGAGAGGCAATGTACTCGACATGGCTGTCGGTGTTGTTATCGGCGGTGCCTTCACAGCTATCGTAACATCCATCGTTGAGAACCTTCTCACACCAATCATCGGCCTCTGCCTCAAGGACAGCACATTCGCTGAGTGGGCACCGGGCGGATTTGGTGTAGGTGCGGTTATCAACGCAATCATCACATTCCTCATCACAGCATTTGTTCTCTTCTGCATTGTAAAGGCAGTAAACAAGATGTCCAAGAAGAAGGAAGAAGAGCCGGCTCCGGATCCGGAACCAAGCGAAGAGGTTCTCCTCCTCAGAGAAATCAGAGATTTACTCGAGAAGAAGTAATTTAATTCACTCAGAAAATTATCGCCATCCTCGAAAGGGTGGCGATTTTTTCATGCTTGTTTATAGTCAGCCAAAACACTTAAATAATCTCTTGCGCCCTCTATGTAATCGGAGAAGGCAAGCTCAGGCTGTTTTCCGTGAAAGACTTTGCACATGCCGCACATGTCACAGTCGGCAATGCATCTGTATGTTGAGCGGATGTAGTCCTCACGTTCTTCTCTTGTGGAGGAGTTAATGTCGGGTGCCTTCATCATCTGCCTCCCACATATCTTGCGTTGTATTCCATGTTGATCTCGGCGAGTTCCTTTTTGCCTTCGATGTAATCACGGTAAATGTTGTCGGGCAGTCCACCACCCAGGTGGCACGAGGAGCAGTTTTCACAGCCTCCGCCACCGCAGTCGAGGGACTGCCTTATTATCTGTTCACGCTGTTCTCTTGTTGTGTCCTTAATAAGTACAGATGCCATACTGTCACTCCAGATTCATTTCCATTTCGAGGCATTCCCATTCTTCGCCGAGTACCTGATATATTTCGATTTCATCCGTTGTTACATCGGTGAATCCTGCGGATTTATAGCAGTAATATGCGGACTCGTTGTTTTTGAATACGCCTAAGGATACTTTCTTTGCTCCGTAAATTTCCTTTGCGAATTTAAGGCCAAGTTTTAACATCTGCTTTCCTATGCCCCTGCCCCGTCTGGATGAATCAACCACAACAAAACCGAATCTCAGTTCATCGAAAGACTCAGACGGCTGTCTCATGGTGAAAAAACCGACTATATCATTATCATCTATTGCCGTAAATGCCATGCGGTTGCCTACATCATTGAACTGCTCTGCGGAGAGAGGATAGTTTCCCAGCACGCCTGCTGTCCACTTGTAAAAGGCTTTTTCGTCTTTTGTCCATGATAATATGGTATCTGCATCGTCTGTGTTATAGGGTCTTAATCTTAACATTTTTTTCTCCTTTCGTTAATTTGGAATTTGTCAAATTATTTATGAACAGAATAGAGGAAATGAAGCATTTCACCGTTATAATATTGTGTGATAAATTCATCTTCTTTAATCATACCAATACTTTCTGCTATTTTCATAGAAGCAAGATTATCTGATTTTATGATTGAATATACTTTAGCCATATTCAAATTTTCAAAAGCATATTTCTTACACCCCATAGCCGCTTCTCTTGCGTATCCATAATGCCAAAATTTTTCTTTAAGCAAATAGCCAATTTCAAGTACTTCCGTATTTTTATAAGGCTGCATTGTAAGCCCCGCTTGTCCTATCATTTCATTGGTATCTTTTAATACCACTGCCCACAAACCAAATCCATATTTTTGGTATCGTTCTATTTGTCGGTCAAGCCATGCTTGAACATCATTATCTGAGAAATCATGTTCATACGCATACATAACCCTGGGGTTTTGTAATATTTCTGCTAAATCTTGAAAATCATTTTGTTTCATTTCTCTTAAAAATAAACGCTCGGTATCTAATATCATTTTTTTCCACTCCACTTGCACAAATTCCGATTAGTTGCAGTTCACTGATTATTCTGTCGTAAATATATTCTGTTATCATTATCTTTTTGTGTACCGTCGTTGTAAATTGTAAGCATGGTTTCTTCGCAGATAATTGTCTGATGTATTTCATCATTGCTTTCAGAGGGTACATTAAGCAGCCATCTGTAGAAATCTGACAATGTTACAACATCATTGGTTTCCAAGCAGACTTCTCCGATTTTCATTTTTACTCCCTGTGTTCAATGAACATTATTTCTTTGCAAAGTATCTTCTGGTGTTATTTACTATATCCTCTATGACTTCCTGCTCGGTTTTTCCTTTGGGCAGCGTGAAGTGGGGGTAGATAACTCCGGGCTTGTCCTTCTGCCCCGAGTAGTAATCATCAAGAGTGTAGGGGTCTACCACATATTTCAGGTCGGGAAATTCACCCTGCAGAACCGCAAGGGCCTTGTCCCTGACAGCATCGGCTTTTCTCTCCACCTCTGCCATGCATAGTGAATCTATTTTGAACATAACTTAACCCTTCTTTCAAAAAGCCGCCTGACTTTTGTAACCATGCCTTCGTCGAGCATGTTGAGGAATTCACGGAAATCAATCTGAGATTCCCTTCTTATATGTTTAAGTTTCTCTGAGTCGGTGATTTTCCTTTTCGCTTCGCTCTTTGGGTAACCGCCTCCGAAGGGCTCTGAAAATAAAGCCTTTAAGGTCTCCTCAAGATTTTCTTTGCCTGAGTAGGTATATTCCTCACCAAGGGGGAGAGAAACTGCGTTTCCGTTGTTAATCCTGGCAAATAAATATGCGTCCTTCGGTGTGGGAGTATATCCGCATAAAACCCCGGGCATGCTGTTGCAGGCGAGCATCATACCCTGTCCCGATGAACAGCCTGTCACAACGAAGTCTGCCTTTCTGCTGTCGATGAGCATTCCGATGAATAAAGCTATCTCAAGATATGAGTAGTTTTCTTTATCATCGGCAAAACATCCGTAATTTGTGACTTCGGAATTTTTCGCATATTTCTTTGTGTACTCAAAAAGCATCTCGTTTTTTGAAATCTGAGTGCTTGCCTGAACCACGGCTATTTTCATTTTTTATCACCCTCTGTCATAATCTCAAGACATGCGGTAATCTGCGGCTGACCGGAAATGTTCGAGCCGTAATACCTGCCCTTAAACCATAGCTTGAATCCACCGTCAAAATATGCAATACAGCATTTCGGCATGTCGAAAGTTTTACCTTTTGGATAAATCATTTTTGGGGCGTAGCTTATGCCGTAATAATCGAGGGTTTCCATAATTTTTGACCATGAGCCTTCTTCTTTGCCCATTACCTTCAGAACATCGTCAAGTTTAACACCTGCCAGCATGGCGACACATCCGTGACCGCAGAAGCCTGCAATGAGCTCTGTTTCCTCTATGGAATCTATCACCCGTATGGGGTTTTCCTTAGTGTAAGGGCTGTCATGGTTTATTCTTGTGAGGGAGTCGATGGGCTCAAAGGAAACATCTGCGATGTCATTCAGCTTTTCGGCCACTGCTTTCTTTATGGGGATGAAATATCTTCCGTTGCCCTTGGGGACAAGCTTGCACTCAAAACTGATATTGTCTGCAGTAACCTTTACGGGAATGTTTCCCTTTAAACCCGTTGCATCCCATACATTGAAGGGGATTTCTATAAAAGTTCTGTTGCCCTCTGTGATTTTATTGCCTTCAAATGTGTAAATCATTCCGGAACCTCCTGACGAAGTTTATATTCTCATTGTATTCCAACAGACGACAATAATCAATAAGCAGAAAAAATAAGGAGCCATGCGCTTTGGCACAGCTCCGAAGTTTATGATTTTTCTCCTGATGTTTTGAGTTTTCTCCTAAATTTGGGGTGTTTTTAGGAGATAATTCAATATGCACCTGCATTTCTTTACCTGTAACACGCAAAAAAAGGAGCCATGCACTTTGGCACAGCTCCGAAAGACTTTATGTGTTGAGGTCGTTAATGCAGAGACCTGTGATGATTTTCGGATAGAAGTAAGTGGACTTCTGTGGCATTTTCTCGCCTGTTCTTGCAACTGCGCCGATTTCTTCAACTCTTGTGGGGTTGATGATGAAAGCACACTGGCTGTCACCTCTGTTTACGCTCCCGATTGCTTCATCGAAGGAACGGGTGTAGGTGAGGTTTACCTGATTTGCCATGTTCTCCTTATCGATGCCGAGTAATTTCTCGAGTACAAGGTTGTGGAGAATTGAAACATCCAGCTGGCGGGAGGCCTCGCTCTTATCAGGGAGTATGCCGTCCATTACGGAGATATCTCTGAGGGTGAGTAAAGTCCAGCTGTCGTTACCTCCGTAGTAACCGAAGGCCTTTTTGCCCTCGTTGTAAAGCTCTGTGAGTTTGTCTTCCATTGCGGAAACATCGTCACGCTTCTCTATATCAAAATACTCTTTGCAGTTCTCGATGAGTGCTTCACCGTCGAAGTTCTCAATATCACGGATAAGGCGGTGGGTCGGGAATACAACAAGACCCGGATGAGCCATGTCAACGAGCATCATCATTACATAATCTGCGCCCGGGCACCAGATGTGGTTCTCTCTGCAGTAGTTTTTGAAGTTGATTGCTGTCTCGTATCTGTGGTGACCGTCTGCAATGTAGAGCTTTCTGTCGGCGAAATCCTCGGCGATTGCCTGAATGGCGAGCTTATCGTTGATAACCCACATTCTGTGAATTACAAGACCGTCGTCAAATTCGTAGCGTGGGGAAGTGGTGGTTACGAGATTATCGAGCCTCTGCTCTGTGGTGTGCTTCTCGTCAATATAGAGGGAATAAATCTGGGAGAAATTGCAGAAGGTGGACTTCATGAGGTTGAGGCGGTCTGTCTTTGCCTTGGAGAGAGTTTCCTCGTGGGGAAGAACAACGCCTGCTGAGAACTCCTCAACTCTTACACGGCAGATGAAACCGCGGAGCTTCTTTGTCTCACCGTGATCTACCTGAGTTCTGAACTCCTCCTCATAGATGTAAATGCCCTCGTCCTCGTCGTGGGTCATGATGTCATTTTCGAGCCACTCATCGAGTATGGACTTTGCCTCTTCGTATGGGTTCTCGCCCTTTGGAAGCTCAAGACGGATCATGTTGTGAGGGTTGTTCTCGAGGAGCTTAAGTCTTTCCTCCTCGGAGATGATGTCATAAGGTGGGCAGGCGAGGTCCTTAATGTCACCTGCGTTTTTTGTGTATCTGATGGCTCTGAAGCCTTTGATGTCTGCCATATCTTTCTTTCCTTTCGCAGAAGATGGGATAAACTGATTTTACAGTTTTACACAGTATTAGTCAATATGTTTATGAGTTGGGGTGTGTTTTCCTTGGTATAAGGAATTGGGAGGATGACTTTTCAACCTCATCCGTCTGAGCTTGCGCTCATCCACCTTCCCCAATCTTGGGGAAGGCTAAATCAGGAGGCGAAGTTTACCTCTTTGTCAAAAGCCTTCCCCTTGACTGGGGAAGTGTGGACAGTTTCACAAGCTAATACGGGATGAGGAGAAAAACAAGCTGTTTCACGCTTTTGGAAAAGTAACCGTGATTCATTGTGATTTTTCAATATAACGAAATCTGAACAGCCATGGTACGGTTCTTTTCTCGGCATACTGTGTGCGTAAGGTCCGCTCAAAACGCTCAAAGCTATGCTTTTCGACTCTTGAACTATGTTCCTTTGTTGCAATGCTTTGCATTGCGTTACTGTTCTTGGTCGGCCTGCATCTGATTTGCCCCGGACTCTGTCCGGACCTGCAGGCTTTTGAAAAAGCCTGACCAAAACTTTTGCATTAAAATCAATCTTCTAACTTTTGTTTCACACATTATTCACTTTTATGCTATATTATTTACTATGCAGTTTTATTGAAAGGATGAAGTCTTTATGATAAAGGTCAGCAATCTGACTAAACGCTACGGCAGTTTCACCGCTCTTGACAATGTGAGCTTCACCGTAGACGAAGGCACAGTTACAGGTTTCCTCGGACCTAACGGTGCGGGTAAATCCACCACTATGAACATTATAACCGGCTATCTCTCCGCCACAGAGGGAACTGTTGAGATAAGCGGAAAGGATATACTCGAGGATGCAAACGAGGCCAAAAAGCTCATAGGCTATCTGCCTGAAATTCCTCCGCTTTACACCGACATGACGGTTAAGGAATACTTGAGCTTCATGTATGACCTCAAAAAGGTTAAGCTCAACAAAAAAGAGCATATTAAGGAAATCTGTGAGATTACAAAGATAGACGGAGTTTACGGCCGTCTTATCGGCAACCTCTCAAAGGGTTACCGACAGAGAGTGGGCATTGCCCAGGCACTTCTCGGAAATCCTCCTGTTCTCATCCTCGATGAGCCGACAGTCGGTCTTGACCCTACCCAGATTATCGAGATAAGAAACCTCATTGCAAAGCTCGGCAAAAATCACACGGTAATACTTTCCTCTCACATTTTAAGCGAGATTCAGGCTGTGTGTGACCGCATACTCGTCATAAATCAGGGTAAGCTTGTAGCCGACGGAACCGCCGACAGCCTTGCCCACGATCTCTCCGATGAACACACCATCAATGTGCGCATTATGGGTCCTGAGGTGGATGTTGTCACCGAGATAAGAAAAATCAAGGGTGTTGTCCGTGCCGACAGAATGGGCACAAAGGAAGCGGGAACATCCGATTACCGCATAGAGACAGAGGAAAATGCCGACATTCGTGTTGACCTCTTTAATATGGCAAGCAGAATGAACTGGCCGATACTTTCCCTCGGCACAAGCGAGCTCACCCTTGAGCAGGTATTCCTCAAGCTCACATCCACAGATACGGTTCATATCAGCAGTGAAGAAGGAGGAGAAGAATAATGGGTGCAATTTTCAGGCGTGAGATAAAATCATATTTCTCCTCACCTGTCGGCTATGTATGTGTAGCGGCAATTGCGGCGATTTACGGATTTTTCTATTATCAGGTTATGCTGGCAGGTTCCAGTGCCTATGTTTCCAGCGTTTACAGCTCGGTTTATCTTTTCAGTATGATGATTATTCCGGTAATTACCATGAAAAGCATGGCCGAGGACATGAAGAACAAAACAGATCAGGCGCTTCTTACCGCCCCTGTGGGAGTAACTTCCATAGTAATGGGCAAGTTCCTTGCGGCTTTCTGTGTTTTCATTATTGCCTCAACCGTAGGCCTTATTCCTGCGGCGGTTCTCGAGTTTTTCGCAAATCCGCCATGGGGAATCATATTCGGTAACTACATTGCCACCCTGCTTTACGGCGGTGCGATGATTTCCATAGGCGTGTTTATCTCCAGCCTGACAGTAAGCCAGGTTATCGCCGCTGTTGCGACTTTCCTTGTCTCCATTGGCCTCATGTACCTTGACAGCTTTGCCGCCAATGTGCAGAACAGCGTGATAAGCTCTGTGATAGGCTTTATTTCATTCACATCAAAGTATGATGTTTTCACTTCGGGAATTTTCAGCGTTTCCAGCTGTGTGTTCTTTGTGAGTGTTATGGCGGCATTTGTATTCCTGACGGCAAGACGTCTTGAATCACGCCGCTGGAACTGAGTGAGGAGGTAAGAAAATGAACAACGAAGAAAAGAACATTATCTCCGAAGAAGCTGTGACAGAAGAAGCAAACTCTGCACCCAAGGCTCCCGCCGAGGAAAAATCCGAGGAGATTAAAAAGAAAAAGACCAACCCGTTTAAAACCGAGAAATTCCGCAGAAGCTCCGTCGGTGTGATATTCACAGCGGTATTTCTTGCGGTTCTTGTGGTTATCAATGTTGCGGTAAATGTGCTGGAGTCACGCTATCCGTCCATGAACATGGATTTAACCGCAGAAAAGCTCAACACCCTCTCTGACGATGCAAAAACAGCGGCGGAGAATCTCACAGACAAGGTTGAGATTTTTATCATAGGTGAGGAGCAGGCAATAAGGGATGACCTTATCTATTCAAACTACAATGTAAAATATTCCCAGCTTGCAACCCTCTGCGATAAGCTCGTTGAAGTCAATCCATCCATGATAAGCGTAAAATATGTGGACCCGGATGCGGACCCTGCGTTTATCAGTGAGTATCCCGACGACAGCCTGAGCAGCGGAAAGGTATTAATCAGAAGTGCAAGAAGATACAAGGTTCTCGAGATTTCCGACCTTTTTGCCATTGACTATTCCTCAGACTACACCCACTACGAATATTACACCAAGGTTGACAGCGCCCTTGCAAATGCGCTCTACCTTGTAAACATGGACAAAGCTCCCGTTGTTGCCATGGAAACAGCCTACAACGAGATGCTCTCCGCAAATTACAGAACAAATCTTGATACTCTTCTCAAGGATAACTGCTTCACCGTAAAGGAATTCAATATTATGACAGACGGAATTCCCGAGGATGCGGATGTTGTCATGATTCTGACCCCGACAACCGATTTTGCCGGGGAGGACATCGCAAAGCTTGAGGCATGGCTCGAGGGCGGAGAAAAGAACCACACAGTGTTTGTTTCAAGTTATCCGACCGTCGGCGAGCTTAAGAACCTGAACGGTTTCCTCAATAACCGTGGCATAGGATTCTCCACAGGTAACATTCTTGTTGAGACAGATTCCTCCAAGAGACTCTCAACAAGTGCGGCCCATATGTTTGTAACAGCCGAGGATGATTTAATCCCTGGTAATTACAGCAATCTTATCAGCGCAAATGCGGTTCCCGTTGAGATTCTTTTCGATGAGAACGACGGCATTAAGACCTATCCGCTCATTACAACATCTTCCACAGTCTATGCCCAGGGTTACACCTCGGAGACTGACACAGACCCGGAGACAGCAACTGCCCATACAGCGGTTCTCGCTCAGAAACTGAACGGTGACATTCAGAGCAATGTAATAGCCTGCGGCGATACGGATTCAATTTATGCCTATATGGGCAACTCCACTTTCGGCAATGCGGATTTCATGCTGGATCTCATGCAGTATGTGACAGACACCACAGACACAGGTGTAGGCCTTAACATCAACATGACTCAGACCTATGTGAGAGATGTGGTTGTATCCGGCAGAACAATCTGGATTGTGGGATTCGGTGTTCTCACAGTGGGACTTCCGCTTATTATCCTTGTTTTCGGCATAGTCGTATTCGTCAGAAGAAGACACCTGTGAGGCGGAATATGAGCAATGTAACAAACAACGAAAAAAAGCGCATGAAAAAGCAGGTAAGAAATCTGCTTGTAATGATCTGTGTACTTATTGTGCTCGGTGCGGGACTTGCGCTTCTTATTTTCAATGACCCCGCAAAGAAAGAGCCTGAGCATTCCCACGAAGAAACAGCCGGGCAGACAAAACTCATTGACTGCGATGAGACGGATATCAGCGTAATCACCGTAAACAACGAAAACGGAAGCTTCACTTTCTATCAGGATTCCGAGACCGATGAGGACGGAAACGTCAGCCTTGTTTACAGACTTCAGGGTTATGAGGATAAGGCTGTTAAAGAGGGTACCCTCAAAAATGCCGCTGAGCTGTTTTATAATCTCGACTGTATAAAGGTGATAGGTGAGGTGGAAAATCCTGCTGACTTCGGAATTGACAGGAGTGTTTTCACAGCCTGTCTTTACAAGAACGGCACCGCAAAGGAGATTTACATCGGTAATGCGGCGGCGGAATCCGGCGGAAGATACCTCGAAATTGACGGTGTGATTTACATAGCATCGGTTAACACCGTATATACCGGTGCGGTAAACAACCTTGTGGACGGTGCAAAGCTTAACATACCGAAACTCACAAAAGGTGAGGGCGACGGGGCAGAGGAATATTCTCTGCTTGAGAGCCTGAAAATCTCGGGTGAGATGTTCACTCAGGATATAGTGCTCGAGTATGACGAAGAGAGCGGAAAAGTGTTCATGACGGCACCGATGAAAACTGAGGTTCCTCAGGAGAAAATCGATGAACTTGCAGAGGACTTTGCTTCCGTCAGCACAAGCTCCACAGCCGTGGTGAACCCCACAGAGGAGGAGCTGAAAAGCTGCGGCCTCGATAAGCCTCAGGCCGTAGCAGAGTTTGTCCTTAACAACGAGAGCCATGTGATAAAGCTCGGAAACACCGAAGAGAACAAATATTACTGCATGATAGATGACGACAGCTCGGTTTATCTTGTGGTCAAGGGTCAGGTGGCATCATGGGCTGAGAGCGGTGTAATGGATTTCCACAGTCCGACAGTGGGAAGTGAAAATTTCGATGAGATAAGCGAAATTGTTCTTACTGTGAACGGCAAAAGCTTCGATATTGTGAACACAAGAGAAGCTGACGAGAACAGCTCCACCGATGAAGTGGAATATTACAGCTATGAATCCACAGTAAACGGTCAGGCCTCGGTTTATGAGGAGTGCAGATGGCTCACAAAGTATCTGCTGGAGGCGGCAATACTGAACACCGATGAGGAGGTTCCGGCCGGGGATGCGATAATCACGGCAAAGATAAGCCGTTATGAAGGCGAAGGCGTAAAGACGCTGGAGATATTCCCTTCGGAATCAAACGCAAAATACATTGTTCACGTGGACGGTGTATTTTACGGAAACATAAGAAATACATCTCTTGATGATTTCTTCACAAAACTTGATGACTTCATGTTCTACGCGAACTGAAAATTCCGGCCCGGCTTAAAGTCGGGTCGTTTTTTTATGTTTTGTTGTTATGACAACTGAAAATAAACCACAGTTGTACTATAATGGAAACATAATTTCGATAGGTATGATAAGGAGACCCCATTTTGAAAGAAATTACAGGACAGGTGTTCAGCATAGCGGAGAATAACAGACCGGTACCCGGATGCACGGTGTCAAGGTGCATAAACAACAGCACCATGTATTTTTCACTTGCAAAGAACACGGATATCAGCGTAGAAATTTTCCCGAACCATAAGATGCTTCTGGTATGTGACGGAGATCTGAATGTATATGGCAGAGGACTTAACGAGAATCTCAAAACAGGAGATATGATAATAACTCCGAAAGATTCCAGCGTTGGAATGGGAAGCAAAAACTCTGCCGTATATACAGAAATAAATATAGGGGAGAATATAACCATGAGCGACATGATTAACACAGGCGAAGTTTTTGAACTGGCAAATCTGGTACCTTACAGCGAAGGTAAAATTGTGAACATGGACATAGTCCGAAACGAAAAGCTCAAGTTTGTCATAATGGCATTTGACGGGGGAACAGCCCTGTCTGAGCATGCGGCACCGGGCGAGGCGATAATTTTTGCCCTTGACGGAGAGGGAATAATATCTTATGAGGGCAAGGAGTTTACAATCAGAGCCGGTGAGAATTTCTGTTTTGCCAAGGGCGGAATGCACAGTGTAAGAGCGGAAACAGGATTCAAGATGGCACTGCTTCTCACACTTGAGTAAAGTTTTCGCCCACCTTTTTCAAAAGGTGGCAGGTCCGGACAGAGTCCGGGGCAGATTCGATGGGCATAAACCGGGGAAATCAGCCATTGCGAAGCAATGAGCAAAAGAAAGGCAGTCGAAACAGCGAAGCGCTTTTCGACGGACCGATTTATCCTATTTGGAATTAATCAACCTCATCAGTCTCGTATTTACATTGCAAATACTCGCCAGCTTCCCCGTTCTCGGGGAAGCCTTTTTTCTGAGTATTTACAGAAAATTTACTTTACAGAAACATAAAAGCTGTTATGATATAGAATGAAAATTCATTTCCGAAAGGATGATTTGATGGACAAAAAACAGCCGGTTAAAGATATACTCGGAAGAACCATTGCCGGTGCAGGTTCACTGCTGATAGTCCTGTTGTGCTATTTCTTTTTCCTCAGAATAGAATCAATAAAAGAGGCCATAGGCTGGATATGGAAGGTTACTGAACCCTTTCTAGTCGGTGCGGTGCTTGCCTACCTGCTCAAGGGCCCGTGCAACTGGACGGAAGAGTTTTTCACAAAGCTGCTCCCCGAAAAGCACAAAAAGAAAGCCAATGTTATGAGTGTAGCGGCTGTTCTTCTTGTAACGGTATTCATAATATACGGTCTCGTTGCTCTGGTTCTTCCTCAGGTAAGCGAGAGTATTATCACCATAGTAGAGACTGTTCCTGCCGCTGTGGATAACCTCACAGACTGGATAACCAATCTGCAGTTCGGTAACGACACCATTCAGAAATACGTAACTCAGGCGATTGACTCAGCATACAATTACCTCGATAACTGGGTAGAGACGGATCTGCTTCCGTTTATTTCCAGCCTTATGGGCGGAATTACCAGTACATTCGGAACCATATTCAATGTTCTCAAGGACATTATCATAGGTACCATTGTTGCGATTTACCTTCTTGTCGGCAGAAGACGTTTCGGAAAGCAGGCTCTTGCTCTGCTGAATGCTATTTTCCCACCGAGATATGCTGACATGGTGCTCAGCGAAGTCAAGTTCACAGACAATGTATTCTCGGGCTTCCTCGGCGGCAAGATACTTGATTCCGCAATAGTCGGTGTTATCACCTACATATTCTGCATGATACTCTCCATTACCAACGGACTGCAGAATGCCCTGCTCATTGCTCTGATTATCGGTGTGACCAACATCATTCCGTATTTCGGACCGATTATCGGTGCCATTCCCGCGGCCCTCATGATACTCATGGACAACAGGGTGAACTTCTTCATCTTTATTGCGTACATCATAGTAATTCAGCAGATTGACGGTAACATACTCGGACCTAAGATACTCTCACAGAGTGTGGGTATAAGCGGTTTCTGGGTTCTGTTCGCAATTATATTTTTCTCCTCACTGTTCGGATTTGTCGGATTCATCATAGGTGTTCCTGTGTTTGCGGTAATATATGACCTTATCAAGCGCGGTGTTGAAAAGGGACTAAAAAAGCACGGCAGACAGAATCTCATGGAGGATATTTATGCCTATGACGAAGCACCCGCCGAAGAAAAGCAGGAAGAAAAAACAGTTAAACAGAAGTGAAAAGAAAAATCCTCAGGCGTAAAAACCTGAGGATGATTTTTTATCGGTTATCGGAGCTCATGCCCTCTGCGTTATAGAAGGAGAAGCCCTTGCCGTGAACTTCGGCGGCGGAGCATATGAATGCGAACATTTTTCTGTCGATTTTCTTGGCTGTTTCGAGGGTCTGAACACAGGTGTTCGGGCGAACGACTGTCATGATTATGTTTTTCTCTTTGCCTGTGTAGGTTCCGAGGCCGTTCATGAGGGTGCAGCCGTTTCTTGTGAGAAGGTTAAGTCTGTCACAGATTTCCTTGCCTTTATCCGTTATGATAAAGATAACCCTTGCCGAGTTGAAACCGTCAAGGAAAACATCCACAGCTTTGCTTGCCACCGCAACGGTGATTATGGAATAGAGGAAGGTGTTGAGATCTTTAAAGATGATTGCCGCGATTATTACAACCGCTCCGTCACACACCATGAGGATATTGCCTGAGGATAAATTGGGGAAGAGCCTTCCGAGAAGCACACTTAAAAGATCGGTGGAGCCCATGCTGTTGCCCTTGAGGAACAGAGTTCCCACGCCTGCGCCTATGAGTATTCCGCCGAGAACCGCCGCACACAATGGGTTATCGGTGAACTTTGGGAGAAACGGATCCATGACCTCCATAAGAACGGAGAGCGCCGTTGATGCGAGAAGTGCCTTTACGGTTACCTGTTTTCCCAGCACAATTACTGATGCGATGAGTATCGGCACGTTGCACAGCCATGTGAGCAGACCGACGGAAATGGGGATGAATTCCGCCAGAGCCGTGGCAAGACCCGAGGTTCCGCCCGGGGCTATCATATTCGGAATAGTGAACATGACAAGTCCGCATGCGGTGAGAGCACATCCTGCCAATATGAGGAAAAGCTCAATGATGGTATTTTTGATTTTTTCTTTCATATAACTACTCCTTTCAAACTCTTTTCCATAATATTATGCTACCGGGAAAACCTAATGTCAATGTGAGAAAAGACGAAGATTTGTGTGGGCTTATGTTCTGTTTTAGTACAAAATCAGGTTCGTCGGCATAAATACGGAGCTGTGCCGGTAACGGAACTTTAGTCGGCTTTAAGATAAATCAATTGGAACTTGCATTTTTCTGAGAGTTGTAGTATAATCCATTTTGCATCGGGGTGTAGCGCAGTTGGTAGCGCGCTTGAATGGGGTTCAAGAGGCCGTGGGTTCAACTCCCGCCACTCCGACCAG
>JAUNDK010000031.1 GCA_030526115.1 Clostridia bacterium | reverse complement strand
GAACAGGAGTTGGTTCCGGAGTAGGTACCGGAGTTGGCTCAGCTGTTGGCTCAGTTGTCGGTGCCTGAGTTGGTACGGCAGTAGGAGCAGGTGTCGGAGCCTTGGTAGGTTCAGGTGTGATAACCGGCTCTTCTGTTGGCTCAGGTGTCGGAGTGACCTTTACATCCTCACCGTTTTTTACTGCATAAGCAACTCCGTCAACAATATGAATTATTGCTTCTTTGGAACATTTCTCCTTGTCCTCGTTCTTATTGAACGGCACGGCAATGTAAAAGTAATCACTGCCGAGGAAAGATATTCCTCTGTTTGCTTTCTTGAGAATTTTGTAAACATCGGCATCAGCTGCCTTTATATTTTTACCGCCGTAATAAATCGGAGTAGAAAGTTCGCCCTCAGGAAGTTCACTGACTGTCATAACGGCAAAATCAGAGTTGAGGAAAGCCAGTTTATTAATTCCTGAGATGAGGGCATCAGACTCATAGTGAAGTGTTTCCTTAACTTCTATTGTCTTTCCGACTTTTTTATCTATTACATCAAAAGGAATTGTAATAAATGAATAACCGGTCTCGAAAGCAGGGTCTGTACAGCCAATGGCAATTCTGTACCTGCCGTCAATCTCAGCGGAAATAATTCCACCTACGGATGAGTAGTTCTCAACGCCTGAAAGCTTAATACAGTTTGCTATGTTTTTCCTGATATTATATACCATAATACCATAGTTACCCTTTTCGCCGTAATCAGCGAGAAAACCGTAAACTTTGCCGTCTAAAACAGTAAGATCCTTTATGGAACCTTCAACTTTCACTGAATTTATCAGCTTTCCGTCTCTGTCAAGGGACACAAGTTTTTTACCAAATCCGAGATACATGACCTCAGATTCAACATCGTATGAGATACCTACAACAGGTGATGTGAAGCCTTTTTCCTCAAACGGATATCTGTTTGCAAGTTTTCCGATATTCTCGGGGTTTACAAATTTGAAAACATCGGAGGTATAGCCGTTCGCATTATCAACATATTCGGGTTCTTCCTCAACGGGAGCTTCCGTAGGAGCTTTTGTGGGAGCCTTGGTTGGCTTTGGTGTAGCTGTCGGTTCCTCAGTTGGTTTGTCAGGAGTTTCCATGGACATTTCCTGTGGTTCCTCGGTTACGGTAACAGAGGACTCCCCCGTTGTCTCTTCAGGTTTCTCTTCAACTTTTACAGAGCTTCCCTTGAGAACAAACAGAACAACTGTTGCGATTATACCGACTGCCACAATAGCTGCAATAATCGGTATTATTGGTTTTTTCTTTTTGGGCTCAGGATGATTGTAATCAGAAACACTCTTCTGTGTCACATTCTGAGTAGCGGATGATTCTGCTGTTTCTTTGCGACGGTTGATATCTATGTTCTGAGATCTGCCGCCGAGATACTCTGTGGGAGTATCCTGTACATTTCTTCTGAGAGGCATTGTTTTCTCATTTCCGGAGAGTGGCAGAGTATTTTCAGGGAGCTTTGCTGTGAGTTCTTCGGTAGTTGTTACGGATGTCATATCCGGAACAGGCGGAAGACTCTGAGACTGAGCTGTAAACGAAGTGGAGCTCTTTGATGTTGGTTCCTGCGCTCTTTCAAGAAGTATCTCAGACTGCTTTTTCGGTCTGACATCGAGAATCAGTGTTTCTGAATCGGATTTACTGAAATACTGCTGAAGATCTGCTTTGAGCTCTGATGCAGATTTATATCTTTTTGTCTGATCGTAATCTATACATCTGGCTATAATAGCGGCAAACTCCGCAGACTTACAGTTGCATGGAGCAGGAATGGCTTTTCCGCTCATTCTTATCTCTATCGCATTCTGATTATCACCGTATTTAATTCTCTGCGGATATGGAGGCATGAACGGAATTCTGTTATTGTTCATGAAACGGTAAAGAACAATACCGAGAGAATAAATATCCAGTACATTAGGTCTGAGTATAACATCACCTTTATAGATTTCAGGGGCCATATACTCAGGTGTTCCTCTTCTTGTCATTCCTGCATTTGAGATATCAAGGGTTTTTGCAATACCAAAATCTCCAAGCTTGAAATCACCGAACTGAGAAACGAAAATATTGTTTGGTTTGATGTCTCTGTGAATGATGTTCGCTTTTTCACAGTATTCGAGTGCTGTGGAAAGGTCCAGACCGAGCTTTACTATTTCACGCTCTGTCATGGCATTTTCTCTAAGGTATCTTCCCATGTCCTTGAGATATTCCATACGAATATAAATATCCCATCCCACAGGATGTCTTTCCACAATTTTATAGTCCTGAATGGCAACAACATAGGAGTTACCCTTCAGTTTATCCATGAGTCTTATCTCATTTATCATTCTGTGACAATGCCATGAAAATAGTCATATGCCGCCTCTTCACTCTCGACCTCGATTTTTACTCTTTCGAGTTCTTCTTTGTTTTTGGGAATAGACAGTATTTTGATGGCACAATCATATGTATCGCCTAAATCCTGTCTGATGGCTCGGTAAACCTTTCCATAGGCACCTTCACCGATGGAATCTACAATATGCCATTCGGGCCAGATTCGGCTGATATCTGTAATATCGCTCATTATTTTTCTCCGATTTGTTTTATATAGACATAGTAATCCAAAATATAGTATAAATTATATAAGTCAAATCCTGGTTTGTCAATGAATAAAAGAACCCACAACAATGAAGCTGTGGGTTTTATTCATTTATCAGACATCCAATCTTAACTGAGATTCGGATAACTCCGAATTATATCTGATAACATGAAGTTTTATTCCTTTTGACTTTGCTTCCTTTATTGTGAAAGCCGTTCCCGAACTGACGCCGTCCCAGAATGCAACTGCAATTCCATCATCTTCCCCAATATATTCGAGCATTTCTCTGTTTCTGATTATTCCTGCAGCTTTTCCGAATTTGCCCCATTCCGGGTAAAACATCCTGACAGGATACCCTTTCTCAAGAGCATATTTCTCACCCAGCTCATCCGCACCCTTTGCGTGACCGGAGACTATCTCGATATTTACTTTCCCGGATATTATTTCATCAAGTGTAAATCTGAGTTTTTCATAATCGGAAAAATCTCTGCCACCGCAGACAAGAATTCTCATATCAGAAGCACTTGCCGTTATGGGTGCGCTGACACTCGGAGAATTTATTGCAGACATAACAGAGTTCGTTGTCACACTTGCCTTCTGCGAAGAACTGACGAACATTATTGAGGGTTGTATCTGCTATGTTGCCAAGAGCTTCCTCTGTTAAGAATGCCTGGTGAGATGTAACTATGACATTAGGCATTGATATAAGTCTTGCAATGACATCATCCTCTACAATATGACCGGAATAGTCGTGGAAGAACAGATCGGATTCTTCCTCGTAAACATCGAGACATGCGGCGCCGATTTTTCTTGACTTGATGCCCTCAAGGAGAGCCTCGGAATCTATGAGAGCTCCTCTTGATGTATTGACGAGGACAACGCCCTTCTTCATCTTATCTATACTCTCGGAGTTGACAAGATATCTTGTTTCATCTGTAAGCGGGCAATGGAAAGAGATAATATCGCTTTTCTCCCATATTTCATCGAGGGAAACATAGTTGAGACCGAACTCAGGATTCGGGAATTTATCATAGGCAAGAACATTCATGCCGAAGCCCTTGCAGATATCTATGAACACACGTCCGATTTTTCCTGTACCGACAACACCTACTGTTTTGCCGTGGAAATCGAAACCTGTCATGCCGCTGAGGCTGAAGTTGAAGTCTCTTGTTCTGATATAAGCCTTGTGAATTCTTCTGATGGACGTCATGAGCATTGCCATGGCATGTTCTGCTACAGCATACGGTGAATATGCCGGTACTCTTGCCACATGAATTTTGTTGTATGCATACTCAATCTCCACATTGTTATAACCGGCACATCTGAGGCATATGAGTTTTACGCCGTACCCATAGAGCTTATCGATTTCCTCGTGACCTACATCATCGTTTACAAACACGCACACAACATCAAAACCTTCGGCAAGCTTACAGGTATCAACTCTCAGCTTATCATCGAAATAGGAAATCTCATAAACGCCTTCCGCATTTGCCTTCTCGAAAGAAGCAATATCGTAATCTTTTGCATCAAACAATGCAATCTTAATTTTATCTGACATAATCATACCTCCCTGATAATATGGATTAATTATACCATACAACATGTTTTTTGAACAGCGTTATAACTCACCAACACTATGAAAACTGTGAATTTCTCAAAAAAATATCATTATTTGCACTATTATTTTTATGTTAAAATTGACAAATGCAATCAATAGTGTTAATATAATATAGTAAACTTGCTCATAAGAGCAAATCCACGTAAAGGGGAATATATTATGGCTATTCAGACATTCAGCTATCCGACATCAAAAAGCAATATCAAACTGAGAGTTGCAAGAGGTCACTTTGTTACCAACCACTCTCATATTAATTACTATATCGACCTTACCATGACAAAGCACCGTCTTTCAGAGGCCCGTGAGGCAGCAGTTGAGCTGGCTCGCAATTTCAGAAGTTCCACTGTTGTGGACACTATCCTCTGCCTTGACGGTACAGAACTTATCGGTGCATGCATGGCTAACGAACTCACAGAGTCCGGAATTATGAGCATGAACCAGCACCAGACAATCTATGTTGTAACACCTGAGCACACTCACGGTTCTCAGCTTTTATTCAGAGAGAACACAGCTCCTATGATTGCAGGTAAGAATGTTGTAATTCTCGCTGCATCCGTAACAACAGGCTACACAGTTCAGGCTGCTATTGATGCAGTAAGATATTATGGTGGTACAACCAGCGGAGTATGCTCTATCTTCACCTGTGTAAATGAGGTTGGCGGTTATCCTGTAAACCATATCTTCAACACAGACATGCTCGATGATTATGAGTCAAAGCCTGCACATGAGTGCCCACTTTGCAAAGCCGGAGCAAAGCTTGATGCAATGGTTAACTCCTTCGGTTTCTCCATCTTATGATTTTAGCCTCCCTGCCCTGCTTCATTATGAGGCAGGGCTTCTTTTTTGTGCAAAAATGCCCTGTGAAAGAAAAACCTTCACAGGGCAAAATTATTGAAGATTAGAGAATGATGCTCTTACCTGTCATTTCCTCAGGCTGTGGGAGTCCGAGAATCTTGAGCATTGTTGGAGCAATATCAGCGAGAACGCCACCCTCACGGAGCTCTACATCACCCTGACCGATTACGAGGAATGGAACAGGATTTGTTGTGTGAGCTGTGAATGGAGAACCATCCTCATCAACCATCTTATCAGCGTTACCGTGGTCAGCTGTGAGAAGGATAGTACCGCCGAGCTCGAGAACTGTATCGGCAATCTTGCCTACGCAAGTGTCAACAGCCTCAACAGCTGCAACTGCAGCATCGAATACACCTGTATGACCAACCATGTCGCAGTTAGCATAGTTGAGGATAACTACATCGTACTTGTCAGCACGGAGAGCTTCTTCGAGTTTCTCTGTAACCTCGTAAGCGCTCATGTGAGGCTGGAGGTCATAAGTAGCAACCTTTGGAGAAGCAACGAGGATTCTGTCCTCACCCTCGAACTGAGTCTCAACACCACCGTTGAAGAAGAATGTTACATGAGCATACTTCTCTGTCTCGGCAATTCTGAGCTGAGTCATATCGTTTGCTGCGAGGTACTCACCGAGTGTGTTTGTGAGCTTCTTATCCTTGTATGCAATCTCAACATTTGGCATGGAAGCATCGTACTGTCTCATGCAAACGAAGAATACATCCTGTCTGCCACCCTTGCGCTCGAAACCTGTGAACTCATCGTCAACGAAAGTTCTTGTAATCTCTCTTGCTCTGTCAGGACGGAAGTTGAAGAAGATAATGGAGTCACCGGACTGAATTGGCTTTGCACCGTCGATAACACATGGTACAACGAACTCATCTGTAACGCCTGCATCGTAGGAGTTCTGCATTGCGCACTTTGGACATGCAGCGTGGTTGCCCTCGCCGTAAACCATAGCGGCATAAGCCTTCTCTACTCTGTCGAAGTTGTTGTCTCTGTCCATTGCATAGTAACGACCGGAGATTGTAGCAATCTTACCAACGCCGATTTCCTTCATCTTCTCCATAAGAGCTACAACGTAGTCCTTACCGGAGGATGGTGGAACGTCACGGCCGTCCATGAAGCAGTGAACATAAACCTCTGTAAGTCCCTTCTCCTTAGCCATCTGGAGGAGACCGTAGAGATGTGTAATATGGGAGTGAACGCCACCGTCGGAGAGAAGTCCGAACATGTGGAGAGCTGTGCCGTTCTCGAGAGCCTTATCCATAGCTGCGTTGAGAGCTTCGTTCTTCTGCATCTCGCCGTCTGCGATGGACTTTGTGATCTCTGTGAGTGGCTGATATACTATTCTGCCCGCACCGATGTTTGTGTGACCAACCTCGGAGTTACCCATCTGGCCCTCAGGAAGACCAACATCCATGCCGGAAGCACCAATCTGAACATTTGGATACTCTGCGAAGAGCTTTCTGAGGTTAGGTCTCTTTGCAGCTTCGATAGCGTTGCCCTCTGCAGGAGCAAGGCCGTAACCGTCAAGAATCATTAAAACTAATGGTTTTTTCATGTTATTTCCCTTTCAGAAAAAATCAATATGTCTATAATCTAATATGAGAGCAGAGTTATTCTGCTCTCATAAGAATAATCGTGGGTTAAAATCAGCCCTCGGAAGCAGCCTTAACGATTACGGAGAAATCAGCAGCCTTAAGGGATGCGCCACCGATGAGACCACCGTCAACATTAACCTTGGAAACGAGCTCTGCTGCGTTGCCGGCGTTCATAGAACCACCGTACTGAACTGTAACTGTCTCTGCAACCTCTGCACCGTAAGCCTCAGCAATAGCTGCTCTTACATAGCCGTTACCCTCGTCTGCCTGATCTGCAGTAGCTGTAACACCTGTGCCGATAGCCCAAACAGGCTCGTAAGCGATGATAACGTTCTTGAGCTGCTCAGCTGTAACGTTTGTGAGAGCCATCTTTGTCTGATACTTGAGGAGAGTCTCTGTGTAACCGAGCTCTCTCTGCTCGAGAGTCTCACCTACGCAAACGATAGCCTTGAGGCCGCCGTTTACAGCTGCGAGTGTTCTGAGGTTAACTGTCTGATCTGTCTCACCGAAGTACTGTCTTCTCTCGGAATGACCGATAACAACGTACTCTACACCGGACTCCTTGAGCATATCAACGGAAACTTCACCTGTGTAAGCACCGGAAGCCTTGAAGTGAACGTTCTCAGCACCGATCTTGATGTTGGAACCCTCTGCTGCTGCAACTGCTGCAGGGATGTCGATATATGGAACGCAAAGAACTACGTCACAGTCTGCGCCTGCTACGAGTGGCTTCATCTCGTTGATGAGAGCTGTTGTCTCGGAAGGAGTTTTGTTCATTTTCCAGTTACCTGCGATAACTGCTTTTCTTGTTGCCTTATTCATTTTAGACAAGTCCTTTCAATTATATACTTTGAAAACAGGGCAAGCGAACGGGCCTGCCCTGATTTTTTATAAACTCAAAAATTACTTCTCAGCGATAACTGCAACGCCAGGAAGAACCTTACCCTCGAGGTACTCAAGGGAAGCACCGCCACCTGTGGAGATGTGGGACATCTTGTCAGCGAAGCCGAGCTGCATAACTGCTGCTGCGGAGTCACCGCCACCGATGATTGTTGTAGCCTCTGTCTCAGCGAGAGCCTGTGCTACTGCGATTGTGCCGGCTGCGAGTGTTGGGTTCTCGAATACGCCCATCGGTCCGTTCCATACAACTGTCTTAGCTGTCTTTGCAGCCTCTGCAAAGAGCTCACGAGTCTTAGGACCGATATCGAGACCTTCCTTGTCAGCAGGAATCTCGTCGGATGGAACATAATCTACATCGATTGGAGCATCGATTGGATTTGGGAAATCTGCTGCAACTGCTGTATCGATTGGGAGAAGAAGCTGCTTGCCGAGCTGCTCAGCCTTAGCCATCATCTCTTTGCAGTACTCGAGCTTCTCGTCGTCAACGAGGGACTTACCAATCTCGTAGCCCTTAGCCTTTAAGAATGTGAAAGCCATACCGCCACCGATGATGAGTGTATCGCACTTCTCGAGGAGGTTGTTGATAACGTTGAGCTTATCTGCAACCTTTGCACCACCGAGGATAGCAACGAATGGTCTTACAGGCTCTTCAACAGCGTTTCCGAGGAAGTCGATTTCCTTCTGCATGAGGTAACCGACAGCTGTATCCTTGATGTGATCTGTTACGCCGGCTGTGGAGCAGTGTGCTCTGTGAGCGGAACCGAAAGCATCCATTACGAATACATCAGCGAGAGAAGCGAGCTCAGAGGAGAATGGCTCGAGGTTCTTTGTCTCTTCCTTTCTGAATCTTGTGTTCTGAAGAACAACTACGTCGCCGTCGTTCATAGCGGCAACAGCAGCCTTTGCGTTCTCGCCTACAACTGTGTCGTCGTCAGCGAATACTACCGGCTTGCCGAGGAGCTCACCGAGTCTTGCAGCTGCAGGAGCAAGGGAGAACTTAGCCTCAGGGCCGTTCTTCGGCTTACCGAGGTGAGAGCAGAGGATAACCTTGCCACCATCGTTGATAAGCTTCTGGATTGTAGGAAGAGCAGCGCGGATTCTGTTATCGTTTGTAATAACGCCGTCCTTCATAGGTACGTTAAAGTCTACACGTACGAGAACTCTTTTACCTTTGACATTGATGTCATCAACAGTAACTTTGTTTAAAGCCATTGTTAAGCACACTCCTTTAATAATTATATAGTTTGTGAACCATTAAATACATTGTGAATAAAACCACAAACTTTCATACAGTCTTATTTTAGTACAAAGTGCAGTATTTTGCAAGAAGAAAATAGTCATTCATAAGAAAAAGTGTTGGTTTTCTGAATAAAAACCCGGTTTATTTCTCTTGAACAAATATAGAATTTTACCTATAATCATATTATATATTATTACAAGGAGTGGTTTTATGCCTTTATATATCATCAGAGACGACATCACCATGATGGAGACCGATGCCATTGTAAACCCTACCGATGAATTCTTCTCCGGCTCCGGCGGAACCGACTATATGATTCACCGTATTGCCGGTGAAGAACTTGAGCATGAGTGCAGGGACCTTCCGTTACTTAAAACCGGTCAATGTGCCGCAACAGGTGCATACAACCTTCAGTGCAGGTATATAATTCACACGGTGGGTCCAATATGGGATTACGATGAAAATCCTGACGAACTGCTGAGAAACTGTTACAGAAACAGCCTCAACGCCGCAAAGGAGAGGGAGTGTGAGTCTGTTGCCTTTCCCCTTATTTCTTCCGGCACATTCGGCTGTCCCAAGGATACAGCCCTTACCATAGCGACTGAAGAAATCTCCGCTTTTCTCATGCACAATGATATGACTGTTTATATTGTTGTTTATGACAGAGAAGCTGTTGAAGTAAGCCGCGAACTCATGGGTAATATTAAGGAATACATCTATGAGAATTATGTGTCCATCCGTGAAGAAAATATCATGATGGGCAGTATTCCCGGTGAACTCAGAGCTCCATCATGTGTGGAAGAACCGGTTATTTTTGAAAGCTTTGACGAACTGTGCTGTAACAAAGCGCTTCCCCTCGATTTTGACAATCTTGGAGAAAGCTTCCAGCACATGCTTTTCAGAAAAATTGACGAGAGAGGAATTTCCGATTCTGACTGCTATAACAAAGCTAATATTGACAGAAGACTTTTCTCAAAACTCAAAAACCCCGGATATACACCGAACAAGAAAACCGTACTTGCTCTCTGCATTGCCCTGGAACTGAACATCGAAGAAACCGAAGAACTTCTTGATACTCTCGGATATTCTTTATCAAAAAGCATAAAGTTTGATGTAATTATCAGGTATTTCATAGAAAAAGGAATATTCAATATTTTTACAATCAACTCTGTTCTGTTTGCAAATGACCAGCAGCTTCTTGGTGCCAAAGCCGCATAAATGTCGCTTTTGCGGCGACCTTTTCCCTTCTTCTTTGTTTTATACTACAGACACATTAAAACAAAGGAGAAACAGATATGAAAAACAACAATACAGAACTCGTATTCATTCTTGACAGAAGCGGATCCATGCATGGCATGGAAAAGGACACCATCGGAGGTTTTAACTCCTTAATTGAGAAGCAGAAGAAGCTCGACGGCAAGTGCTATGTTTCCACAGTTCTATTTGACCATGAGACTGAGGTTATTCATGACAGAGTTGAACTTCAGGAGATTAAGCCCATGACCGAGAGAGATTACGAGGTAAGAGGTTCCACTGCCCTGCTCGATGCCCTCGGCAGTGCTATTCACCACATTGGCAACATTCATAAGTACGCACGAGAGGAAGATGTTCCCCAGAACACCATGTTTGTGATTATCACAGACGGTATGGAGAACGCAAGCCGCCAGTATTCTTACTCTTCTGTGAAGTCCATGATTGAGAGACAGAAAGTGAAGTACGGCTGGGATTTCATTTACCTTGCAGCAAACATTGACGCCGCCGAGAACGCAGCAAGATTCGGAATTGATGAGAGTCGAGCCGTTGATTACAACTGCGACTCTGACGGCATGGATGTGGTTTACGGTGCTGTATGTGAGGCTGTAAGCAATGCAAGAATGAACGCCCCTATGTCTGACGAATGGAGAAAATCCGTTGACAGAGATTTTGAGGCAAGAGGCAGAAAAAGAAAGAGATAATTTGCATTTTAACCGATGCTCTGTTATAATAGCAGTGCATCAGTGCCCGTAGCTCAGTTGGATAGAGCGCAAGACTCCGACTCTTGAGGCCGCTGGTTCGATTCCAGTCGGGTGCGCCAATTACCCTCAGGTTCACCCCTGAGGGTTAAATTTTTATGTAAGGATGGGAATAAATCATGTTAGAAGTCGGTACTTTAGCTCCGGATTTTGAATTACCGGATCAGAACGGTGATATGCACAAGCTCTCTGATTACAGAGGAAAGAAAGTAATACTCTATTTTTACCCAAGAGATAATACACCGGGCTGCACAAAACAGGCCTGCGGTTACTCCGAGAGAATGCCTTTATTCTATGAGAAGGGCGCAGTTGTTCTTGGCGTAAGCAAGGACAGTGTTGCTTCTCACAAGAAGTTTGAGGACAAATACTCCCTCGCTTTCACCATACTCTCTGACCCTGAGAGAAAGGTTATTGAGGCTTACGATGTCTGGAAAGAGAAGAAGAATTACGGCAAAGTAAGCATGGGCGTTGTAAGAACAACTTATCTTATCGATGAAAACGGTGTTATCGTAAAGGGCAATGACAAGGTTAAGGCCGCAGATGACCCTGAAAAGATGCTCGGTGAAATCTGATGAGAATTATTCTTGCTCCTGCCAAGAAAATGAATGTGGATCTCGACACCCTTGAGCCACTCGGATTACCGAAATTCATTGACAAAACCGAGGAGATACTCTCCTACCTGTTATCACTTTCCAATGAGGAACTGCAGAAACTGTGGAGTTGCAATGATAAAATCGCAGAGCAGAACATAGAGCGACTTGCAAAAATGGACCTAAGAAATAATCTCACCCCTGCTGTGCTTGCCTACGAGGGTATTGCCTATCAGTATATGGCACCATCCGTTTTTGAGTTCGGGCAGTTTGATTATGTTCAGGAACATCTGAGGATACTCTCCGGATTTTACGGAGTGCTTAAGCCCATGGACGGAGTTACACCGTACAGACTTGAGATGCAGGCAAAGGCAAAAGTTTCCGGGACAAAGAATCTCTATGATTACTGGGGACGAAGCCTGTATGAGGAAGTCAGGGATGAAAGCGGTGTGATAATAAATCTTGCCTCGAAAGAGTACTCGAAGTGTATTGAGAAATATCTCACCGACAAAGATAAGTTCGTCACATGTGAATTTGTGGAAAGGCACAACGGTAAATTCGTAACCAAGGCTACCTATGCCAAAATGGCAAGGGGTGAAATGGTGAGATTCATGGCAGAGAATAAAATTGAGAATGCCGGGGACATCAAAAATTTCGACAGACTTAATTATAAGTTCCTCCCCTATTTCTCCGATGAAAACAATTATCTGTTCGAGAGAACACCATAAAAAATAAGCTGTGAAGCTTCGTAACTTGCGAAACTTCACAGCTTTTGTTTTGTCTATTATAAGCATCAGCCCGGAGGCCATGCCATGCTTCTTCCGCCAAGGAGGTGGAAATGGAGATGCTTGACGGTCTGACCGCCGTTATCTCCGCAGTTGTTTACGATTCTGTAACCGTCTTCTGCAATACCGAGATCCTTTGCAATCTTCGCGGCAACTGTGAAGATGTGGGCTACGATTGAAGCGTTTTCTTCGTTTATATCATTAGCGGAAGCGATGTGTTCCTTTGGAATGATAAGAACATGTGTAGGAGCCTGTGGGTCGAGGTCATAAAATGCCAGAACCTTATCGTCCTCGTATGCCTTATTGGAAGGAATTTCGCCGTTTGCTATTTTACAGAAAATACAATCAGCCATTATTGCTTTCCTTTCGGGTAAAATTAACCGAGCTGAGCCTCTACGATGCCTGCTACAGCAGAAATAGCCTCGTCAATCTTAGCCATATCCTTTACACCGGCCATAGCGAAGTCTGGCTTACCGCCACCGTTACCGCCTGCTACCTGAGCAACAGCCTTAACGAGAACACCTGCCTTGAGGCCCTTAGCCTGAGCAGACTTTGTAACTGCGCAGGCAAGAGTACCCTTGCCGTCTGCTACACCTGCGAGAACGGATACAACAGCCGCATCACCTGCAGAATCTCTCATCTTGTCGCACATTGTTCTGAGGGCACCGGAATCTGCGCCTTCTACCTTTGCGGCTACAACCTTGATGTCGCCTACCATTACAGCATTGTTTGCGAGGTCGTTTACGGAGTTAGCGGCAATCTTTGCATTGAGAGCCTCTATTACTCTGTCCTTCTCCTTGCTCTCAGCCATAACCTGAGTTGCCTTTGCTGTGAGGTCTGCTACATTGTTAGCCTTGAGGATAGCTGCTGTCTCGTTGAGTGTCCTGAGGTTCTCGTTGAGAAGAGCAAGAACACCTGTGCCCGTTACAGCCTCAATTCTTCTTACACCTGCTGCAACACCGGACTCGGAGACAATCTTGAACATGCCGAGCTTGGAAGCGTTGTCTACGTGAGTACCGCCACAGAACTCTCTGGAGAAGTCACCTGCTGTTACAACACGTACGATGTCGCCGTACTTCTCTCCGAAGAGAGCCATTGCGCCGAGCTTCTTTGCCTCTTCGATTGCCATTTCTTCCATTGTTACTGTGATGCCTTCCATGATCTTCTCATTGACCATAGCCTCAACAGCTTCAACCTCTTCAGGCTTCATAGCGGAGAAATGAGTGAAGTCGAAACGAACTCTGTCTGCGTTTACGAGCTGACCTGCCTGCTCAACATGAGTACCGAGCACAGAACGAAGTGCTGCCTGGAGAAGGTGAGCCGCTGTGTGGTTTCTCATGATGGACTGTCTTCTTGCTGTATCAACAGAAGCAACAACATCGTTACCGACATTGAGCTCGCCGCTTTTTACAACAGCGTGGTGCATGAATACAGCCTGAGTGTTTTTCTTTGTATCTGTTACGACAATCTCGGCACCGTTTACTGTAATAGTACCCTTATCGCCGATCTGTCCGCCGCTCTCTGCGTAGAATGGTGTTGTGTTGAGAACGATGATAACATCGTCGCCCTCTTCAGCTGCCTCTACTCTCTCGCCTGCCTTTGCGATTGCGAGAACCTGAGCGTTGGCTGTCATATCTGTATAACCGACAAACTTTGTTGCAGGAACATCCTCGAAGAGGTCTGCTGTGCCTGCCCATGCATCTGTATCGGACTGCTTTCTTGCAGCTCTTGCACGGTTCTTCTGCTCTGTGAGGAGAGCCTGGAATCTCTCTTCATCAACAGTCATGCCCTTCTCAGCAAGAATCTCTCTTGTGAGGTCAAGTGGGAAACCGTAAGTATCGTTGAGCTTGAATGCATCGTCACCGGAAAGAACAGTTGTGTCTGCCTTCTCGATGAAGGTATTGAGGATAGCAAGACCCTGGTCGATAGTCTTGTAGAAGTTCTCCTCCTCATTGGAGATAACATTCTTGATGAAATCCTGCTTCTCTGCGAGTTCAGGATAGCAGTTTCTGTTTTCGCCGATAACTGTATCGCAAACCTCTGCAAGGAAAGGTCTGTCAATGCCTAAAAGCTTACCATGTCTTGCGGCACGTCTTAAAAGTCTGCGGAGAACATAGCCTCTGCCCTCGTTGGAAGGCATAACACCGTCACCGATCATGAATGTTGTGGAACGGATGTGGTCTGTGATAACACGGAGGGAAATATCATCCTTCTCGTTGTCGCCGTATGTCTTGCCGGCAATCTTGGAGATGTGCTTCATGATGTTCTGAACTGTATCTACAAGGAAGAGGTTGTCAACACCCTGCATTACGCATGCAAGTCTCTCAAGACCCATACCTGTATCGATGTTCTTCTGATCGAGCTCTGTGTAGTTGCCGTTACCATCGTTATTGAACTGGGAGAAAACATTGTTCCAAACTTCCATGTATCTGTCGCAGTCACAGCCTACACCACATGTTGGCTTGCCGCAACCGTACTCTTCTCCACGGTCAAAGTAAATCTCGGAACAAGGACCGCAAGGACCCTGGCCATGCTCCCAGAAGTTATCCTCTTTGCCGAGGCGTACAATGTGAGTTGGGTCTACACCGACTTCCTTTACCCAGATGTCAGCAGCCTCATCATCATCCTCGTAAACAGAGCACCAGAGACGCTCTGCAGGAATCTCGAGAGTCTTTGTGAGGAACTCCCATGCCCAAGGCTGAGCCTCGTGCTTGAAGTAATCACCGAAGGAGAAGTTACCGAGCATCTCGAAGTAAGTACCGTGTCTTGCTGTGATACCTACACGCTCGATGTCAGGTGTACGAATGCACTTCTGGCATGTTGTAACTCTGTTTCTCGGAGGTGTAACCTCGCCTGTGAAATACTTCTTCATAGGAGCCATACCGGAGTTGATGAGAAGAAGGCTCTTGTCATTGTTCGGAACGAGAGAGAAGCTTGGGAGTCTTAAATGTCCCTTGGATTCAAAGAAGCTGAGGTATGCTTCTCTCAGGTCGTTAAGTCCTGTCCATTTCATGTTGCTATATTTCCTTTCAAATTTAAAATGCAAAATAAAAACGCGGTTCTCTGCCCCTGTACGGGACGGAAAAACCGCGGTACCACCCGAATTATAAAGAATAATCTTTATCGCTCTTTCCTCTTTAACGGAAGGAATCCGCCACTGCTTGAATTCACAGCGGTGCCATAAACGAAGACGGCACAAAGGGTGCTTCCTGCAAAGCTCTCACCGTGCGCTTTGCTCTCTGAGAGGAAGATAATCCTAATTATTCTTCGGCATTTAGATGTATTTAACACCTGACTATTATAATACGAAAGTATAAATAGTCAAGTACCTGTCAGATGAATTTTTCCCAGTTTCTGTCAATTTCACCGGGTTTTTCTGCTTCTGACAGACTTTTTGAATATATTCCCATATCGAGATACTTATCGAACTTCCACGCACTTCTGTTATACTCTCCGGTTTTTGAGAAACCGAATTTTTTATGAAGCGCTTCACTTCCGGGGTTCGGAATGTCTATAAGTGAATACGCATTCAGAAAACCCATTTCTGTGAGAATATAGAGGAGTTTCCCAAAAAGGAAACCGCCTGCGCCCTTTCCCTTATGATTCACATCAAGGTATATGGTTAAGTCTGCGTCCCACTGATAGGCTTTTCTTGAGTTGAACTCAGAGGCATAGGCATAACCTATAAGCTCTCCGTTTTCCTCCAGCACAATATACGGAAACCGCTTTGAGATATTCTCTATTCGAGTGTGAAAATCCTCGACTGAGAGTTTATCATATTCATAAGTAACCGTGGTATTCTCGATATAATAATTATATATTTCCGTAAGTCTCGGAGCGTCATGTTCGGCGTTTACCGCCCTTATGGAATAAGACATAATTCACCTCCGAGACCCGTAAAATTCAGATTAAGCGTTTCTGCCGCAGCACTTCTTGTACTTTTTACCGCTTCCGCATGGGCATGGATCGTTTCTGCCGATTTTCTCGCCCTTAACGATAGTTGTGGAGCTTCTCTGCTGCTTGTAGAGCTCTTTTCTTCTCTCAGCTGTGAGGTGCTTATCCCACTGTGGAAGGCTGTAAAGCCACTCAGCCTTTGCTGCTACCATGTTGTAGTAAAGCTTCTCCTCATCGTAGTCGAGCTTGATTTCGCTTGTCTCCTCGAGGGAATCAAGATCATAAGGAACCTTTAAGCTGTCGTTGATGCCATCAACAAAACCTGTAAAGAACTTAGCCTCAAGACCGAACTTAGCTGCGAGTTCGGAAAGCTCACCCTCGATAACCTCTTCTGTATCGAGAATCTCTGCGTAGATGTCCTTCTCCTTCTCGAGGTAATCTACCCAGAACTGGCGGTTGTTCTGAACATTGGATTCTTCACATGCTTTTTCCCATTCTCTATATAATGACATTTTTATTACTTCCTTTCGGTTAATATTCGCAGGTATTATACAGCATTCTGAAATATATTGCAACTTTTATTGTTGAACTATCGGCAAAAAAGTGATAAAATCAATATACTTTTATATTCGGAGGAAAATAAATGTCTTCACGCAAACCTTCCGGCGAGGCCGGATTTCTCAATAAACGTCAGCTGAAAATCGCAAAAACCGTCGGCTCAGGAAAAGACCAGTCAAGAACCATATACTTCAACAACGGTGAGCCGATAGGAACGGCTTTCAAAAAAATAGTCGCTCAGCTTCTGTTTGTTATTATCGTTCTGGGTGTTATTATCGGAATTGCATGGGCAAAAATGTATGTGACCGATATTTTCAGCAATGACAGCATATTCACCCTGACAATGAGCTCTAAATACGCAGATACCGCTTATGTAAATGATATAAGCACATTCGTTGCTGACGGTAACAGTGGGGCGGGAGCCATAAACGCAGTTGCCACCAGCATGGGAAATGCCGGAATAAGCTCCAGTGTCACAACCGACTATTACCACATGATGGAAAAAGCTCTGTCTGATTCTTTCGGAGAGAACAATGTTGTATGCAGAAAGAATCTGTCCAACTTTAACATGATGACAGAGATTTACGACGCCTTATCGGAAAACAAATCTGTAATCTGCCAGATGACTCTGGACAGAGATGCTTATGCCGAAAATGCAAGTGACATCGTCTATGTTGTTGTAACATCAGTTAATTACTCAAGAAATGAAATTCTTGTTCAGACCCCTTACGGAGATACAAGAACTCTCACAGGAGATGAATTCGTATCAGCAACAAGATTCGAGAACAAGAAAAACTACACCTTGGGCGAAAAATTGGCCACAATATTCGGATTCAAGGTTAAAAACACAGTATTTTTCATTGAGCGATAAATGAACAGAATTATTTTACCGGATAAAATATGCAAAGCCATCGACATGCTTTATGCCGGTGGCTTTTCTGCTTATGCAGTAGGCGGCTGCGTAAGAGATCTGCTTCTCGGGCGTGAACCGAATGATTATGATATTACAAGCTCTTCCCTGCCTGAAGAAACGATGGAAGTATTCGCTAAAGAGTATGAAGTAAAACCAACGGGAATAAATCATGGAACCGTTACCGTAATAATGGACGACGAAGAGCTTGAAATAACCACTTTCAGAAAAGAAGGTCCATACTCCGATCATCGCCATCCTGATTATGTTGAATTTACCACAGATATAAGAGATGACCTTGTGAGAAGAGACTTTACCGTCAACGCCCTTGCTTACAATGACAGAGAAGGTCTTATCGACCTGTTCGGCGGAGTAAATGATCTTGAAAACAGAATAATACGCACCATCGGTAATGCTGAGCAAAGATTTGACGAAGATGCCCTGAGAATAATCAGAGCCGTAAGGTTTATGTCTCAACTTGGATTTAAATCAGACGAAAACACGGGAAAAGCAATTCACGGAATGTGCGGATTATTAAGTGAAGTTGCACCCGAGAGGTTGAATCCTGAATTCACAAAACTTATGCTCGGAAATTATATAGAAAATATAATGTGGGAATTCCCCGATGTTTTCTTTACGATTATCCCTGAGTTAAAACCGATGTATAACTGTGAACAGAGAACCATGTATCATCAGTTTGATGTATGGCAACACACAATAAAGGTTGTAGCTCACACCGAAAGTGATCTTGAATTAAGACTTGCCGCACTTTTTCATGATGTGGGAAAACCTGAAGCCAAAACTACAGACAAAAACGGAACAAATCATTTTAAGGGACATATGATTCACAGCGTAAAATCCGTAGATGATGTTCTTTCGAGATTCGCTTATCCAGCGGATATACGCAACAGTGTTCACTGGCTTGTACTTCATCATGAAGAACACATGCCTCTTAAGCCATGGCAGATTAAACTGCTGTTAAACTGCAGCAACCGCCTTCTTTTCAGAAAGCTCGTAATGATTCAGCATGCGGATAACCAGAGCAAGACAGATAAGGTAAATTCGCAACGACAGAATTTATATATTGAGGCACTTGCAAAAGCAGATGAGATAATCAGAAACGATGAATGTTATATCCTGAAACAGATGGCAGTAAACGGAAAAGACCTTGCCGGACTTGGTATTACAGGTAAAGAAATCTCCCTCGTACTTGATAATCTGTTACTGGATGTTATTCTTGGTAAAATACAGAATGACAGGATTGCTCTGTTAAAACATGCCATGAAAATTGCATCGGAAATACGTTCGGGAAATAAAGAATATCATATAAACCTGAAAGAAGAATGTGCGGGATTCTACTATAAATACAGAAACAGAGTATAAAAAACAGGAGTGTGGAAAACAACCACACTCCATAATTTTTGTCTTAGTCCGCAAATAAATCTGTTGAGAGATATCTGTCACCTGTATCAGGAAGGAGAACTACGATATTCTTACCCTTGTTTTCAGGACGCTTTGCAAGTTCTATTGCTGCCCATGTTGCGGCACCTGAAGAAATACCTACAAGTACACCCTCTTTTCTGCCTATGAGTTTGCCTGTTGCAAAAGCATCTTCGTTCTCTACTGTGATGATTTCATCGTAAATCTCTGTGTTGAGAACATCAGGAACAAAGCCTGCGCCTATGCCCTGAATCTTGTGTCCGCCTGCCTTGCCCTGTGAGAGAACAGGAGAAGATGCAGGCTCTACTGCGACAATCTTAACATCAGGATTCTTCTCTCTGAGGTACTTGCCTACACCGGTGATTGTACCGCCTGTACCAACACCTGCAACGAAGATATCAACATTGCCCTCGGTATCAGCCCAGATTTCAGGGCCTGTTGTCTCGTAGTGAATCTTCGGGTTTGCAGGGTTTACGAACTGACCGGCAATAAAGGCATTTGGAATATCCTTAGCGATTTCTTCTGCCTTGGCGATGGCACCCTTCATTCCCTTTGAGCCTTCGGAGAGAACGAGCTCTGCACCGTATGCCTTCATAAGCTGACGGCGCTCTACTGACATGGTCTCAGGCATAACGATTATGCATTTGTATCCTCTTGCGGATGCAACGGATGCAAGACCGATACCTGTATTACCTGAAGTTGGCTCGATGATTACGCTGTCAGGCTTAAGCTGACCGGACTTTTCTGCCTCGTTAATCATGGAGAGGGCTACTCTGTCCTTTACGGAACCTGCCGGATTGAAATACTCCAGCTTTGCAATAACATTTGCTTCAAGCTTTAATTCTTTTTCAATATGAGTGAGCTCTAAAAGTGGAGTCTTACCGATGAGCTCTGCCGCTGATTTATTTATAGCCATAATATAATCTGCCTTTCTCAAAGGGATAGTGTGCGTTGAGAGCCTCTGAACGAAGCTCTCAACAAATTGTATTGATAATTATAATACTCTTATTTTCTAAAATAAAGACCTTTATCAGACTTTATCGAATGCCTGCTGTAAATCAGCAAGAATATCGTCGATGTGCTCTGTACCGATGGAGAGTCTGATTGTGTTAGGCTTGATGTTCTGCTCTGTAAGCTCCTCAGGGCTGAGCTGAGAATGAGTTGTTGTTGCAGGATGTATAACAAGTGACTTTACGTCTGCAACGTTTGCGAGGAGAGAGAAAATCTGGAGGTTGTCAATGAATTTATGAGCCTCTTCCTGTCCGCCCTTAATCTCGAATGTGAAGATGGAACCGCCACCGTTCGGGAAGTACTTTGTGTAAAGTTCGTGGTCAGGATGATTTTCGAGGGAAGGATGATTTACCTTCTCAACCTTATCATTGTTTGCGAGGAACTCAACGACCTTCTTTGTATTCTCTGCGTGTCTGTCAAGACGGAGAGAAAGTGTTTCAACACCCTGAAGAAGGAGGAATGCATTGAATGGGCTGATGCAGGCTCCCTCATCTCTTAAGAGAATTGCTCGGCAGTATGTTACGAATGCTGCAGGACCCGCTGCATCTACGAAGGAAATACCGTGGTAGCTTGGGTTTGCGGAAGCAATCTGTGGATACTTGCCGGATGCTGCCCAGTCGAACTTACCGCCGTCTACGATGATACCGCCAAGGCTTGTTCCGTGACCGCCGATGAACTTTGTTGCTGAATGAATAACGATGTCAGCACCATGCTCGAGAGGTCTGATGAAGTAAGGTGTACCGAATGTGTTATCGATGAGAACCGGGAGACCGTGCTTGTGAGCAATCTCGGAGATAGCATCGATATTCGGGATATCTGAATTTGGATTTCCGAGAGTCTCGAGGTAAACTGCTGTTGTGTTATCCTGAATTGCGTTCTCAACTTCCTCGAGGTTGTGAGCATCAACGAAAGTTGTGTCTACACCGTAAAGCTTGAGTGTGTGAGCGAGGAGGTTATATGTACCGCCATAGATTGTTTTCTGTGCTACGATGTGTGCACCCTGTGTTGCTACTGCCTGAAGTGCGTATGTGATAGCTGCGGCACCGGAAGCTGTTGCGAGAGCTCCTACACCACCCTCGAGAGCTGCGATTCTCTGCTCGAGAACACCCTCTGTGGAGTTTGTGAGTCTGCCGTAAATGTTACCTGCATCGGAGAGATTGAATCTTGCAGCTGCATGAGCGGAATCTCTGAAAACGTAAGATGTTGTCTGGTAAATCGGAACTGCTCTTGCGTCTGTTGCCGGATCAGGATTCTCCTGACCTGCGTGTAACTGAATTGTCTCGAATCTGAAGTTATTCTCATAATTGTAAGCCATGGTAATGTTCTCCTTAAAATCTTAATTAATAATTTGTTTTGGTTTTGTTCTGGTTTGTTTTTATCTGGTTTTAGATTTCAAGAAGCTTTACATTCGTCCAAAGCGAAAATTTTGTCTCAGTAAATTAACGAATATATGATTCATTTTGTTACCACCTTTAATCTCCTACATCTCCTACTCGAGTTATAGGTTTTGTCGATGGTTGAATTCTACTACACTAATCCTACTTTGTCAATAGGTATTGCAGGATTTTTATTAAAAAATTTCATCCGAGGTTTCCCCCGGATGATTTTATCGATATTCATGCCTTATTTCTGAATGTAGAAGCACGGTCTGACACCAATTCTGTTTTCAATTCCCGGGCCGTATGCCACCATATTATAATCTGAGTATCCTCCTACATCAACGCCTGATCCCATTATCATATCATCAGTATGGAACACGCTTTTGTTTCTTAACCAATACGGCGAACCTCCGTTTATAATAACACCTCTTTCATTTGAGTAAGGTGTTGCTACGGTCCGTCTTTCTTCTTTTGTTTCAAAGTATTTTTCAGCTTCGGAATATGTCAGAAGGAAAATGAGATCCGTTGTATAATAATCTGTTTCAGCGTCTTCGTAACCTGTATAGTTTGTTACCTCTGATTCTTTTATGTATTTCTTTTCCTTTTCGGTAAAGCTTTCGTTATAGAAATCCCCGTTGAGCCATGATCTTATCTGACAATCCTGCCAGAGAACTTCTACCGGTTCGTTGTGGTATGTCATATTTTCAAGAACATATTCGCTTATCGCAAGGAGACCGTTTTCATCTTCGCCGATAACACGCCATTCGATTGGCTCTCTGCCATTGGTTAAATCGTTATCCTGTTCATATTCTCCGAGGAAGAATGAATCACCGATTTTAACATCATCTTTCTTTATATCGATATAATTTCGGGCAGATTCTTCCTTTGATTCTTCTTTGGACTCTTCATCAACGCTTACCTCTACGGCGCTCTCCTCTGCTGTTTCAGCTGACTTTTCAGCAGGAACAAAGCTCGATAAGTTTTCGGGATTATTGTGCTCGGAATCGTAAGAATCAAGATACATTACACGCTCTTTGTCACATACAAAAGTTTTTGGGTTCCATGTTACATAGCGTGATTCTACGGAGTATTCAGTGAATTCAGAGACACCGTATGGCTTCAGACTGTTCATGAATTCGATTTCTCCGATTTCATCAAGCTTCTCGCCGTTTCTGACTCTGTAAACAGTATCGGAATACAGATAAGAACCACCCGAAAAATTGTCGTAGGAATCTTTAACCTAAGCCATGTACTCCTCAATTATTTTATCGCCGGAGACATCATAGACAAGTAAACGTGTTGTATTCCACGGACCGTTCGGACCCGCAGCACCTACGCCACAGATATACTCCACGAGAATTTTACTCTGAGGGAGATTGTACACGCTGTATCTTGTCCAGATTCCTAAAGAGGAATCATCTCTGAAGCCGTGGATGCCATCTATGAGCATGGAATCCATCTCCTTGCCATTTTCATCATACTTTACGAGCGAAATATTACACTGAACGTGCCCTTCACTCCATTCAGAGGAGAAGCCTATTGTATATTCTCCGTCTGCACCTTCAACATTCTTTGTTTCAAAGATATTACTCTCCTCTGTTTCAACAGGCACGAGTTCGGCAGATGCTGTTATGCAACAACTTACCATCACAGTTACCGCAAGAATAATTGATAAAATTCTTTTCATTTGAAAAATCCTCCTTATATAAAGAGGAGAGTGAGAAATACTCCACACTCTCCTGATTTCCGAATATTACCAGACCAGTGTTGCAAAATAATCGTCCGGTGTTTCCGCACGTCTCATCATCTCGACAGATCCGTCTTCCTTAAGAAGAAGCTCTGCGGAGCGAAGGCGTCCGTTATAGTTGTAGCCCATGGAGAAACCGTGAGCTCCTGTATCATGAATAACAAGAAGATCGCCCTTGTCAATCTTCGGAAGCATTCTGTCCACCGCAAACTTGTCGCAGTTCTCACAAAGGGAACCTACAACATCGTACTTCTCTGTGCATGGCTCGTTCTCCTTGCCGAGAACTGTTACATGATGATATGCACCGTAAATAGCAGGTCTCATGAGGTTGGCGGCACATGCGTCAACACCGATGTACTCCTTGTATGTGTGCTTCTCATGGATAGCTCTTGTTACAAGGTGACCGTATGGAGCAAGCATGAACCTGCCCATCTCTGTGAAAATGGATACATCGCCCATACCTGCAGGAACGAGAACCTCGTCAAATGCCTTATGAACACCCTCTCCGATTACAAAGATATCGTTCTTTGGCTGTTCCGGCTTGTAGTCTACACCTACACCGCCTGAAAGGTTGATGAACTTTACCTGACATCCTGTCTCCTTCTGGAGCTCTACCGCGAGCTCGAAAAGCTGTTTTGCAAGAACAGGATAGTATTCATTGGAAACTGTGTTGGAAGCTAAGAATGCGTGGATACCGAAGTACTTTGCACCCATCTCCTTGAGCATTCTGTAAGCCTCGAAAATCTGAGGCTTTGTCATACCGTACTTGGAGTCGCCCGGGTTATCCATAACCTGGAATCCCTCTTTGCTCTCGCCAAGAGTAAATACTCCGCCCGGATTGTAACGACAGGAGACAGTCTCAGGAATATAACCGAGTGTTTCCTTTAAGAAAGGAACATGAGTGATATCATCGAGGTTGATAATACTGCCGAGTTCATTTGCCTTTACATACTCCTCTGCGGGTGTTTCGTTGGCGGAGAACATGATCTCGTGACCTGAGAAACCGCAGCGCTCGCTCATCATGAGCTCAGTGAGGCTGGAGCAGTCGACACCGCAACCTTCCTCGTGAAGAATCTTGAGAATGCCCGGTGTAGGAGTAGCCTTTACTGCGAAATACTCCTTGAAGCCTTTATTCCAGGAGAATGCCTTATTAACATTTCTTGCTGTTTCACGAATAGCCTTTTCATCATAAATGTGGAAAGGTGTTGGATAAGAAGCTGTGATAGCCTCTGCCTGATCCTTGGTTAAAAAAGGAATTTTTTCTGCCATTTTTCTTTCTTCTCTTTCTCTGTATATTATTCTAAAAATAAAATATTAGTTACTAAAAAATTCAATATATAGTAATTATATAAGAAAAATCCTGAGTTAGCAATAGCAAATTGCATAATCTTACAGTTTTTTCTGCATTTTTATGTGAGGAATTCCATCTTCGAGAAAAACCTCCCCGAAGGATACAAAGCCTTCTTTTTCATAAAATCCTGTTGCATAAGTCTGAGCTTCGAGGAAGATTATTGCAGGTTTAATGTTTTCCTCTATATATTCAACAGCTCTGTGGAGCAAGTCTCCGCCATAGCCTTTTCCCCTCTCGGTTGTCAGCACTCTGCCTATCTGCACTGTGCTTTCATTTTTCATAAATATACGAAGATAGGCTTTTATTGCTCCTTCTTCCTCAAGCCATAAATGTGTTGCCTCCCTGTCCACCCCGTCTGTCTCCTGATAGGGGCAGTTCTGCTCCACAACAAATACCGATTCACGAGAAGCGATTATATCATAGAGCTCCTCTGTAGTGAGCTCCGTAAACTTTTTGACATTATAATGCACCATAAAGCTAAACCTCCGAATAAACCTTTTGTTTACGGAATTAATTATATCAGACAGTCCGGTTTTCAGTAAATACCCAGATTTTCGCAGTTTACCGATTTATCAGAATAAACTATTTGTCGTCTTTGCATATAAACCGATGCTCTGTTTTGTTCATTTTGGTTGATATATATAAATAATCCTTGAAATTGACAATTACTTATACTATAATTTAGTTCGTAAAAGTAATAGATAAAAGACGACATTAAATCGTTTTGTGTGCAGTTACTGTATTAACAGTCGGATATGCCTTAAGCCATCCGGCTTGGGGCTTTAGCTGATAGCTTTACTTTTATAATAAAATAACGAAAGGTGTTGGTATTTTGGCAAAGAGTACAGTTGAAGCCGTAAAGGCGGCCGAGACTGAAGCAGCCGAGATTATTGCATCGGCAAAAAAACAGGCAGAGACCATTCTCGCCGAGGCTGCCAAAAAGCAGCGTGAAATTATTGCTGAGAAATGTGATAATGCTGCCGAAAAGATGAAAACCGGTTCATCGGATGCACAGAAAAAAGCTGAGGAGATTAAAACAGCAGCAGAAAAAGAGTGTGCCCGTGAAGCCGAAGCACTGAGAGAAAAAGCCTCAGAAAAAACAGATGCCGCCGTAAAGGCCGCTATCGAACTTATTCTGCAGTAAAACTGCAAATCCTACCTGAAGAAAGGGAGGTATGTTAATGGCGGTACTGCCTATGAAAAGAATCAGTATTTATGGGCTTAAGAAGGACCGCAAGCAGATCCTTGAACTTGTTCAAAGAATGGGAGCAATCGAAGTAAAAAGCGAGAAACTTCCGAAGGACAAGGAAAGTGTCTTCACTCAGATGGACACATCACAGGCAAAATCCACATTTGAGACAAGCATCAGAAATCTTACAAACGCTGTGGAGATTCTTGACTCTGTGGTCAAGCCATCAGGAGGACTTCTCGCAAGTCTGAACGGAAAAGATGCCATTTCTGTGGATGATTATTACGAAACCGCAAAAGACGCTGTAAATGTCACAAAAACCGCTGCAAGAATCAACGCTCTCAAAAAGAGCATCGATGACAACAAAGCGGACATAATAAGACATCAGACAGCAATTGAAGCTTTGAAGCCCTGGGTTGCACTTGATATATCCATGAGAGTCAAGGGCACAGCTTCCACAAGTGTTTTCATCGGTACATTACCGGATGATTATACAGAGGAAAAACTTAAGGGAGAGCTTGCAAAAGCTTTGCCGGATGTGAATGCTGTTGACTGTGAGGTAATAAGCCACTCAACCCAGCAGAGCTGTATTTTCGTAATATGCCATGCAAAGTTTGGCGAAAAGGTTGAAGCGGCACTCAGAAATATGGGCCTCTCCTACCCCGCACAGCCGAGCAAGCAGTCTCCTTCCGAGAGAATAAAAATTCTTGAAGGAAAAATCAGAAAGTGTGAAGAAAAAATCGCAAAGGATACAAAGGAGATAGAAGCTCTCGCACCCGAGCGGCAGAAGCTCCTCTACTCCATAGATTACTTCACCATGAGAACCGATAAGTATGAGGTTCTCGGAGGGCTGTGGCAGAGCGCACACGTGTTCATCATCACAGGATATATCCCTGCTGAAGACAGCGAAAGAATCAAGGCCGGACTTGAAAGCAAGTTCAACTGCTTTGCAGAACTTGATGATGTATCCGAAAAAGATACACCACCTGTAAAACTGAAAAACAACAAATTCTCCGCACCGGTTGAGAGTGTAATTGAAAGCTACTCACTGCCGGGCAAAGGTGAAATGGATCCGACTTCCATTACATCCATATTCTACTATGTTTTATTCGGCATGATGCTCAGTGATGCCGCCTACGGACTTATAATGTTCCTCGGCTGTGCTTTCATCCTGCTGAAATTCAAGAACCTTGAAGAAGGCATGAAGAAATTCCTGACAATGTTCTTCTACTGTGGTATTTCAACCACATTCTGGGGATTCATGTTCGGATCGTTCTTCGGTGATGCGATAGATGTAGTCGCCAAGACCTTCTTCCACTACTCAGGACCGCAGCTCACACCGTGTCTGTGGTTTGCGCCTATGGAGAAGCCGATGCAGTTACTCATGTTCAGCTTCCTTTTAGGTATTATTCATCTGTTTGCGGGTCTTGCCTGCTCGGCTTACCAGAGCATCAGGGCAAAGAAATATCTTGATGCCGTTTATGATGTTTTACTCTGGTACCTGCTTATAGGCGGACTTTTACTCCTGTTACTCGCTATGCCGATGTTCGCAGAGATGACTCAGCTTTCATTCACTCTGCCTTCCGTATTCGCAAAAATCGGTGGCATTATGGCAGGAATCGGAGCAGTGGGAATCGTACTCACAGGCGGAAGAGAATCCAAGAGTCCCGTTAAGAGACTTTTAAAGGGTCTTTACGCACTGTACGGTGTTTCCAGCTGGCTCTCTGATATACTCTCCTACTCAAGACTTCTCGCCCTCGGCCTTGCCACAGGCGTTATCGCACAGGTATTCAATCAGATGGGTTCAATGCTCGGCGGAAATGTAGTGGGAGCCATTGTATTTATTCTCGTATTCTTAATCGGACAGACTCTGAACATCGGTATCAACGCTCTTGGCGCTTATGTTCACTGCAACCGTCTCCAGTTTGTTGAGTTCTTCGGTAAATTCTACAGCGGCGGCGGAGAAAAATTCAGTCCGTTTGAGGCAAGAACAAAATACTTCAAAATCAAAGATTAACAAAAACACATTCCAGAAAGGATTTTATTATTATGGTCGCAAATGCATTTGGTATGGGACTTGCTCTTTTAGGAGCAGCTTTAGCAGCACTTATGGGCGGTATCGGCTCAGCTATCGGTGTCGGTGATGCAGGTAAGGCTGCTGCCGGTGTTGTAACAGAAGATCCTTCCATGTTCGGTAAGGTTCTTATCCTTCAGCTTCTCCCCGGTACTCAGGGAATTTACGGACTGCTCATCGCCTTCCTTACACTCACAAAGATCGGTGTTCTCGGCGGTTCCGCTCCTGACCTTGCAACAGGTTTTGCAATTTTCGTAGCATGTCTTCCAATGGCTTTCGTAGGTCTCTGGTCCGCAAAGATGCAGTCAAAGGCTGCTGTTGCTTCCATCGGTCTCGTAGCAAAAAGACCTGACCAGTTCGGTAAATCCATGATTTTCCCTGCAATGGTTGAGACATACGCAGTTCTTGCTCTTCTCGTCTCCCTTCTCGCAGTAATGAGCATCTGATAAACCAAACTTGAATTAAAAAGGAAAACAAACATGGCAGGAATAGAAAACATCACAGCTATAATTAAGCAGGATGCAGATGAACAGGCCCGCCAGATTATCTCCGATGCAAACGCAAAGGCCGCTGAAATGATTAAAGAAGCCGAAGCCGAAGGCGACGCAAAGGCTTCCGCACTTGAAAAAGCAGGTACAGAAAAGCAGAGCGCAGCTGTAGAAAGAGCAAAAAGCTCAGCAGACCTTGACAGACGCAGAAGCCTCTTAAAGGCAAAACAGGAGATAATAGCAGATGTTATCGCAAAAGCAAAGGAAAGCCTTGCCGGTCTCGATGATAAGGCTTACTTTGAAACCTTAATTAAGCTGGTTAAAAAATACAGCACTCAGGACGAGGGAAAAATCGTCATGAATGCAAAGGATCTTGCGAGAGTTCCCGCTGACTTCGAAAAGAAGGCAAACGAAGTTTCAAAGGGAAAGCTTACACTCTCCAAAGAGCCTGTTAAAATCAACAATGGTTTTCTCCTTCTGTACGACGGAATAGATATTAACTGCACATTCGATTCACTTTTTGAGGACAACAGCGAAGCTCTCCTCGATAAGGTATCAGGCATAATATTCTAAAAAGTCGCAGTAAATAAACAAGAAGGAGGAAATCGGATGCGTGAAAATTACGCATATCAGGTGGCACGAGTCAGAGTCAGAGAACTGGGACTGATGAACAACCAGGACATTGAACAGCTCATGCCGTGCAGAAGCCATGAGGAGTGTATGCGTACACTCAGAGACAAGGGCTGGGGCACAGGAAATGAAAAGACAGCTGAAGAAGTACTCTCTGCCGAGAGCGCAAAGACATGGGATTTCATTCATGAACTGCTGGATGACTTATCCGATTTCGATGTACTTCTCTACCCCA
>JAUNDK010000030.1:14978-29442 GCA_030526115.1 Clostridia bacterium | reverse complement strand
CAGGTGATTTTATCGAGAGTGCCGAGCACTTCAAGCTGTTCTACTCCGCAGGCCTATAAAAACACAGAAAAACATCGGGAGGAAAAATCCTCCCGATGTCACTTTATCTTTATTCGGTTGTCTGTCGTATAAAATTATCTCTCAATCTTATATCCGCAGTAGTCAAGAACAAGCTCGCTGAACATAGCGTTTGCCCATGTGAACCACTCTCTGGTGTACTGAGCATCGTCCTCGGCATAGAAACCTTCGTGCATAAGGTTCTTTCCGCCGTCTGTTGCCAGAGCGAGGTCGATCATTCTCTTTTTCTCCTCCATTGTAGGTGCTGTAAGGCCCTGCATGCAGAGAGCGATATGCCAGATGTAAGATACAGGAGTGTGTGGGCTTCCGATACCTTCACCGCATGCACCCTTGAAGAAGTAAGGGTTGGCATCGCTTAAAATGAGCTTTCTTGTGTTAGCGGCAACCTCAGGATTCTTACCCTTGTATCCGAGATACTCCATGGAGAGAAGGCTTGGAACATTGGCGTCGTCCATAAGATTATACTGGCCGTAACCGTCTACTTCGTAAGCGTAAACTTCACCGTAGCCCTGCTTTACTGTAATGGCATTGGACTCAATACCCTCAAAAATCTCCTTCTTAAGAGCTGTTGCCTCGTCGGCGAGAGCGGAGTCATTGAGAATCTCTCTTGCGATTTCATCGAGGTATCCGAGTACTACTACTGCGAACATATTTGATGGTACGAGGTAGCCGTAAACACAGGCATCGTCACTTGGACGGAAGCCGGACCATGTCATGCCGATTCCGGACTTTACAAGTGCGCCCCTGCCGTCCCTTGAAAGAGTATCTGTAAAGACACAGTTTCTGCGGATGAAGCTGTATGCGGACTTTTCCTCGTGATACTGCTCTGTGCGGAATACATTAAGAGTCTTTTTAACAGCCTCTACGAAAGTATCATCGAACTGATCTGTACGGCCTGTGTTCTTCCAGATTAAATAAGCAAACTGGATAGGATAGCAGAGGGAGTCAATCTCGTATTTTCTCTCCCAGAGCCAGTCGTTCATCTCTGTTTCGTCTTTCTCCCAGCAGTTGCCGTTTGGTCCTTCGTTATAGGCATTTGCATAAGGATCGATGCATACGCACTGGAACTGACGGCGGGCAACACCTACGAGAATATCCGCAATCTCTTTATCTTCCTTTGCGGGAATGAGATATGGTCGTAAAGAAGCCGCAGAGTCTCTGAGCCACATGGCAGGAATATCACCTGTTACAACATAAACGGAGCCATCCTCCTGAGGATGTACTGCGGTGTTTAATGTATTTGTATAACAGTTTTTGAAAGTTTCGTAAATCTTTGGATTATCCGGAAAAGTTTCTTTTACCTTATCAAGAACATGCTGAATTGATACAGGTATTTTTTCTGTTGTTGTCATATTTTTCCTCCTGAAAAGCAGCATGGGTAAGCTCTCATGCCGTCGATTATCGGTTTTCGTAAATAAACATTTACCGATAGATTATACCACAAACGCAGATTTTCAGTATGTAGAATTATATTCGTACATATTGTGCATTATGCCAAAGTATATTATTCCACACACAAAAAACAGAGGCTCCCACATGGAGAACCTCTGCCAATATCGTTTTATCAGATTTCTGCGATGATAGCGTCGCCCATTGCACTGCATCCGACGAGAGTACAGCCCTCGCTCATGATGTCAGGAGTACGGATTCCCTTATCGAGAACCTTACCGACAGCTGCCTCGATGTCATCTGCCTCTTCTGTCATGCCGAAGCTGTAACGGAGCATCATGCCAGCGGCAAGAATTGTTGCTATTGGGTTAATCTTATCCTGTCCCATGATGTCAGGTGCGGAACCGTGGATAGGCTCATAAAGGCCGAGTGTACCCTCACCAAGGCTGGAGGAAGGAATCATACCGATGCTTCCTGTGATTTCACTTGCCTCATCGGATAAGATGTCACCGAACATGTTCTCTGTAACGATAACATCGAACTGGGAAGGATTCTTGCAGATCTGCATTGCGGCATTGTCTACGAACATCTCGGAGTATTCAACCTCAGGATATTCAGCGTGGAGACGGCGAAGCACCTCTCTCCAGAGACGGCTTGTATCAAGAACATTTGCCTTATCAACACAGCAGAGCTTCTTGTTTCTCTTCATAGCTGTCTCGAAGCCTACACGGCCGATACGCTCAATTTCATGCTCGGAATACGGCATGCTGTCAACAGCCTGCTTCTCGCCGTTCTCGAGAACATGAGTCTCGTGGTTACCGAAATAAACACCGCCGATGAGCTCTCTTACGATGATGAAATCTATTCCCTTTTCAACGATGGACTCCTTGAGAGGAGAAGCCGCTGCGAGCTGAGGCCAGATCTTTGCAGGACGGTTGTTGGAGAAAAGCTTCATGCCTGCGCGAAGACGGAGAAGACCCTTCTCTGCACGCTTCTCGCCCGGGAGACCCTCCCACTTCGGTCCGCCGATGGAACCCATGAGAACGGAGTCGGAAGCGAGACACTTGTCAAGCTCGTGCTGTGGGAGCGGATCGCCGTACTTGTCGATGGCGGCACCGCCCATGTCTACTTCTGTATAGTTGAATGTGTGGTTGTACTTCTCTGCGATTCTGTCGAGTACCTTTACTGCCTCTGCTACGATTTCAGGGCTTGCGCAGTCGCCTCTGATTAATGCTATATTCTTTACCATGATTATTCTACCTCATATTGTGTTATTTTTCCTGCGAGAGCTGTTGCCGCCGCACTCTTAGGGGAAGCAAGGTAAATCTTTACCTTTGATGTTCCCATTCTTCCGAGGAAGTTACGGTTGTTTGTTGCCACGATAACTTCGTCGTCTGTCATAATACCGCCTGTTCTGCCACAGCAGAGTCCGCAGGACGGATGGGTTATAATCGCGCCTGCCTTGGAGAGTATGTCGAGAGTTCCGTTCTCCATGGCCTCGGTGTATATTTTTCTGCTTGCCGGTGTGACAATCAGCTTTACGAAATCAGCAATCTTCTTGCCCTTGAGAATTTCAGCCGCAGCCATAAGGTCCTCAAGTCTGCCGTTGGTGCAGGAACCTAAGAATACCTGATCTACAGGGATATCTCTGAGTTCTGAAATAGGAACGATGTGGTCAACATTGGATGGTACCGCCATTACAGGAACGAAATCCTCCGCGCGGTAGCTGATTACACGCTCATACTCTGCATCTTCGTCGCCCACAAGGGACTTCATGAATGGAGTGAGTTCAATACCGCAGTATTCCTCTGTTTTCTCGTCAGGTGTAAATACCGCACACTTTGCACCTGCTTCAATTGCCATGTTTGTCATGGTTGTGCGTGAGGACTGACTCATTGCGGCTACTGTATCGCCTGTGAACTCAAGGCACTTGTATGTGGCACCTGCCGCTGTAAGGTCGCCGATAATCTTCAGGATAACATCCTTGGACATTACATTGTCTGCAAGCTTGCCGTTTATTTCAATCTTGATTGTTGCCGGAACTTTCATCCATACTTCGCCTGTTCCGAGTATGGCCGCCATCTCTGTGTAGCCTATACCTGTGGAGAATGCACCTACGCTTCCGTAGGTTGTGGTGTGGCTGTCTGTTCCGAATACAACGTGACCGGGCTTTACATATCCGGCCTCTGTCATTAACTGGTGGCAGATTCCGTCTGACTGATGAAGGTTTGTGATTCCCTGCTCATTTGCGAAATCACAGCTTATATGATAAGCACGAACATCATCTGTCTGGCTTGCGGGAACCATGTGGTCGCATATTACGACTATCTTTGAGGGATCCCAAACCTTTGTGAATCCCATCTCTTTAAACTTTGAAACGATGAACGGCATCATAATGTCATCCATCATAACATAGTCGGCTTTTACTGTAACAAGATCACCGGGCTTTACTGTTTTATTCACATTATTGCCGATGATTTTTTCAATAATAGTCTGTCCCATACTCTGCCCTCCTTAATCAAGTCCGTTGCGCTTACGCATTGCCTTAACAAGGCCGCCTGCCTCGATAATCTCAACGAGATTCTCAGGAAGAGCCGCAATAGGATATTCCCTGCCGCCGTATGAGATTGTGTCGGCATTGACGGTAATCTCATCGCCCTCTGTGATGTCTTCGCAGAGATTCGGATTCTCAATTAAAAGAAGACCGTTGTTTATGGCGTTTCTGTAGAATATACGGGCAAAGCTCTTTGCGACAATACATTTAATGCCGAGGGCCTTGACAACCTCAGGGGCCTGCTCTCTTGAAGAACCGCATCCGAAGTTATTACCCGCTACGATGATATCACCGGGCTTAATTGCTCCCGCAAGGTCTGTACGAAGCGGAGAGAAAGCATAGGGCTTCATCTCATCTATTGTTTTATATATAAGGTATTCGGTAGGCAGGATAATGTCGGTATCAATGTCATCACCCATAAGCCATACACGACCGGAAAATGTTTCCATAGTTTAACTCCTTTTTACTTTCTTCAGATCTTATCTGCAGATACGATTTCTCCCCTGATTGCGGAAGCTGTAACTGTTGCCGCAGATGCGAGATATACAAAGGAATCTCTGTGTCCTGCACGACCCTTGAAGTTTCTTGTGCCTGTGCTGATGAGCACTTCACCCTCACCGATAACGCCCTGACATGCGCCCCAGCATACGGAGCAGTTAGGATTCATGACGATTGCGCCTGCATCCATGAATATCCTGAGAAGTCCCTCTTCCATAGCCTGTTCATAAACACTGCGGCTTGCGGGAACAACGAGGAATCTTACATTCGGGCTTACTTTCTTGCCCTTGATGATCTCTGCACCGACTCTGAGGTCCTCAATGCGTCCGTTGTTACAGGAACCGAGGAAAGCTTCATCAATCTTTGTGCCCTCTGCCTCATCAACTGAGCAGACATTGTCAACAAAGTGAGGCTTTGCAACGATAGGACGAATGCCTGCAAGGTCAATATCATATACTTCTGAGTAAACAGCATCGGCATCAGGAGCGAATACTGCCTCGGGCTCACGGCCGTGGGCGGAGAGATAATCGAGAGTTACATCGTCAACTTCCATGAGGGCTGTCTTTGCACCGGCCTCAACACAGAGGTTGCAGATGGACATACGGCCAGCCATATCAATGGAAGCAAGACCCTCACCACCGAACTCCATAGCCTTGTAATTAGCGCCGTTTGCGCTTATCTGTCCGATGATTGTGAGAATAACATCTCTTGCGTAAACACCCTCAGGGAGCTTTCCGTGAAGATTGAAACGGATAGTCTCAGGCACGAGCACCCATGAAGTACCTGTTACCATGGCATAGAGGTAGTCAGTGTTACCTACGCCTGTACCGAATGCACCTAAGGCACCGTAAGCACAGGTATGGCTGTCGGCACCGAAAATGAGCTGACCGGGGCGGACATGATGCTCCATCATAACCTGATGGCATACGCCCTCTCCCTCATAGAACTTAATGCCGTTAGCTCTTGCGAAATCTCTCATCTTCTTGTGGGATGCCGCTGTCTTTACGCTGTCGCATGGAAGATTGTGGTCAACAATCCAGACGAGCTTGCTTACATCCGCAATGCGTGGATTCTTAAGAGCGTTGTATTTATCAACTGTAAGATGGGAAGTACCATCGTTACTCATCATAAGGTCGAGTGTTACTGTATGGATGTCGCCGGCTTTTACGCTTTCCTTGCCTGCGGCCCTTGCAATAATCTTCTCTGCTATTGTCATTCCCATGATTAAACCTCCTCGTTTAAAGAAGCAATCAGTCCACCCTGATTAAGAATCTTCTGAAGATTCTCCGGCAGAGAAGTACATGTAAATGTCTTCTCGCCGCTTCTGATGATTCCTGCTTCCATGTCAAGTTCCATGTCATCGCCTGCCTCTACCGCATCATAAAGGTCCTTGCATACAATTACAGGAAGACCGATATTGATAGAGTTGCGGTAGAATATTCTTGCAAAGGATTTTGCGACTACGGCTTTTACTCCGAGGGCTTTCAAAACACTTGGAGCCTGCTCTCTTGAGGAACCGCATCCGAAGTTCTCATCGGCAACAACATAGTCACCCGGCTGAACAGCAGAAGCAAAATTCGGGTCGAGAGATTCGAAAGTGTGGCTCTTCATCTCATCTATAGTCGGGTAAAGCAGATACTGTGATGCGATAATCTGATCTGTATCTACATCTTTATAAAAACGAAAGATTTTTCCCATGATAAATCTCCTTATTACTTATTGTTAATAGCACTTACAAGGGCCTTGATACCCGCATTGATGATATCATTGTCTGTGCCTGCACCCCATGTGACGGTTCCGTCATTCCACTGAAGTCCTATGTAGGAACAGGCGGAACTTGTTGTGCCCTCGCTTAAGCTGTGCTCTGAGTAGTGGAATAACTTGAATGCATCGCCAAGCTCAGGACGAATTGCATTTGCTACGGCATCAAGACGGCCTGTGCCCTTGCCTGTTACAACGCGTGTTCCCTTTTCGTCCTCAATTGTAACTGTGGTTTCTATGCCGTCCTTCTGAGCGAAGTGAACTTCTTTTACATTTAAAGGTAAAGTTCTGTTGAGGTAAGTCTCGGAGAATACATCGAATACCTCGCTTACGGAAAGCTCCTTATGGAGACGGTCAGAAACACCCTTTACTGTATAACCGAGAGCTTCTCTCATCTTAGCAGGTAATGAGTAACCGTAGTTCTGCTCCAGGAGGAAGCTGATACCACCCTTACCGCTCTGGCTGTTGATACGGATAACATCGGCATCGTAAGTACGGCCAACATCTGTAGGATCAACAGGAATATATGGGCAGTTCCACTCATGCTGACCGGATGTACGGTAATGAGTCATACCCTTTGCGATAGCATCCTGATGGCTTCCGCTGAATGCGGCGAATACGAGGCTACCGGAATACGGGCTTCTCTCAGGAACCTGCATACGAGTGCAGCGCTCATATACTTCACAGATTTTCGGCATATTGGAGAAATCGAGTCCCGGGTTTACGCCGTGCATGTACATGTTCATGGCGAGTGTGATGGAATCCACGTTACCTGTTCTCTCACCGTTACCGAAGAGGCAGCACTCAACTCTGTCTGCACCTGCGAGAACTGCGAGCTCTGCTGTTGCAACACCTGTTCCGCGATCATTGTGTGGGTGTGTGGACACAATTACACTGTCTCTTCTGATGAAGTTATCGGAGCACCACTCAATCTGGTTTGCGTAGATGTGTGGCATGCTCATCTGAACTGTGTCAGGCAGGTTGAGGATGATAGGACGCTCCGGTGTTGGATCGATAATCTCGATAACCGCATTACATACCTCAACAGCATACTCAGGCTCTGTGCCGGAGAAGCTCTCCGGGGAATACTCGAAGAAGAAGTTGCCCTCGTACTCCTCGCTTAACTGCTTTACGAGCTTTGCACCGTCAATGGCAATCTGCTTGATTTCTTCCTTGCTCTTCTTAAATACCTGCTCACGCTGAGCAACGCTGGTGGAATTATAGAAATGTACGATTGCGGAAGGCGCACCCTTGATTGCATCGAAAGTCTTGCGGATGATGTGGTCACGGCACTGCGTGAGAACCTGAATTGTAACATCATCGGGAATCATGTTCTTCTCGATAAGTGTACGGACAAACTCAAACTCTGTATCGGAAGCTGCAGGGAAACCAACTTCAATCTCTTTGAAACCGATATCAACGAGTAACTGGAAGAACTCCAGCTTCTCCTCAAGGCTCATAGGAATAATGAGCGCCTGATTACCGTCTCTTAAGTCAACACTGCACCATCTTGGGGCCTTCTCGATGTGGTCTTTCTGTGGCCAGCGATATATGTGACCCGGCTCTACCGGTGGGTTGTAATATCCTATTTTATACTTGCTTGAATCCATCATTTTAAAAATCCTCCTGGTTTATACAATAAAAAACGCCCCTTCTGCCGAATAAGGCAGAAGAGACGGATAAAATACTTATTCCGCGGTACCACTCTTCATTATTCCGACACCCGCATGTCGAAATCACTCTGTGAGATACATTCATATCTCTGCTCTGTATCGGGAGCCCCCGTCTGCACCTACTGAAAGTTCAGCACAGCCACTCGACAGCGAGTTCAACTGATTTCCTCTTTGTGCCTTGCACCGACCGGCACTTCTCTGAAAGATTTCATCAATCTACTATTCTGTTTCACAGTGTTAAAGTGTTAGCATTATACCACGCTTTATTTTTCCTGTCAACTGTAATAAATAATTTTCAATAATAAAATCTTAATTGTGGTTTTTGATACATAATCGGTAACCGAAATTCAGTAAGATAATCTTCGGGAATCACTCTGTTCCATATACCGTCAATATAGCATTCTTCTGCAGGACCCGTTGCGGTTAAATCACTGTTTTCAGCTCACTTCATGTAAATAAAAGCTTAACACGGCATCCCCTTTCAGGAACACCGTGCTGCTTTGGAGTGTGTATGTGCAAGAGAAAAGCTTAATATCTTATCGTGAAATCACCAAGTCATGTTGCTATTAACTTATTCGTGAAAACGATATTGAGCTGATCTTTTTTTATCTTACAAGGCAAGGCTTCTTGTTGTCGAACTTCCAGCCCGGAATGAGATACTGCATACCGATAGCATCATCACGAGCGCCGAGGCAGTTGTCCATGTAGAGCTTGTGAGCCTTCATGACCTGCTCTCTGTCAACCTCGATACCGAGGCCGCCCTTCTTTGGAAGGTCGATGCAACCGTCAACAATCTGCATTGGCTCCTTTGTGAGGCGTTCACGGCCCTCCTGCCAGATCCAGTGTGTATCGATACCGTTCATCTTACCTGGGATAGCTGCTGCGCACTGAACAACCATAGCGAGGGAAATATCGAAGTGGTTGTTGGAGTGGCAACCCCACATCATACCGAAGTCGTTGCACATCTGACCAACACGAACGGAACCATTCATTGTCCAGAAGTGTGGGTCTGCGAGAGGAATATCAACACTCTTGAGAGAGAGGCAGTGGCACATCTGTCTCCAGTCTGTGTTGATCATGTTTGTAGCTGTTGGCATACCGGACTCACGCTTGAACTCAGCCATGATCTCACGGCCGGAGAATCCGTTCTCTGCACCGCATGGGTCCTCACAGTAAGCGAGAACTTCCTTGAGCTGTGGTGCAATCTCGAGAGCTTCTTCGAGGCTCCAGCATCCGTTTGGATCGAGGTCAACTCTTGCATCAGGGAATGCAGCCTTAATAGCCTGAACAGCCTTGAGCTCTTCCTTTGGTGCGAGAACGCCGCCCTTGAGCTTGAAGTCTACGAAGCCGTACTTCTCGTGTGTTGCCTTTGCGAGAGCAACGATAGCCTCCGGTGTGAGAGCCTCCTCGTGGCGGAGTCTGTACCAATCGCAATCGGAATCAGGCTCTTCCTCGTATGGGAGGTCTGTCTTCTTTCTGTCGCCTACATAGAAGAGGTAGCTTAAGAACTGAACTCTCTCTCTCTGAATACCGTCACCCATGAGGGCAGCAGCAGGAACCTCAAGGAACTTTCCGAGAAGGTCGAGCAGAGGAGCTTCGATAGCTGTAACTACATGAACACCTGTACGAAGGTCGAAAGTCTGAAGACCACGAACGTCGTCCTTGATGTTGGCGTCGAGCCACTTCTTAACCTTTGTTAATGTCTGCTTGTAATCAGCAATGCTTGTGCCGATAACGAGATCCTTAACAGCCTCGAGAGCGTTTGTGATCTTCTGGCCACCCGGAACCTCGCCGACACCCTCAACTCCGTTGGAGTCTGTGAGGATAACGATGTTTCTTGTGAAATAAGGTGCGTGTGCACCGGAAAGGTTTAACTCCATGCAGTCATGTCCTGCAACCGGGAATACTTCCATTTTTGCAACGGTAGGTATCATGATAATTCTCCTTATACTTAATTATATACGACTTAAATTACATCAGGCGGAAAACCTGCTCTGCTGTAAGTGAAATGTTCTTTTTTGCTGTGGAATTGTCCATTGCCTCGTCGAGGGTGGAAATTCCTCTGAGAATCGGGAAGAATGCATCTATGCCGGCATTGTTGCAGGCATCTGCATCGTCTGTTACACTGCCTGCCATGGCAACAACTCTGCAGTCATATTTCTTGGCGAGCTTTGCAACACCTACGGGAACTTTGCCGTTTGCTGTCTGGGAATCGAGTCTGCCCTCACCTGTTACGACGACATCGGCGTCAGCGAGTTCTTTCTCGAGCTCAATTGCATCGAGAACAATTGAAATTCCCGGTCTTAACTCTACGTTCTTGAAGAAACTGCGGAAGGCAAATCCGAGTCCGCCTGCGGCACCTGCGCCCGGCATATTGCTGTAATCTTCGCCGACGAAGTTCTTTACAACCTCGGCAAACTTTGCCATCATCTCGTCCATCGGCTGTCTCTCTTCAGGCTTTACACCCTTCTGAGGGCCGTAGACATAAACACAGCCGTTCTCACCGCAAAGCGGATTTTTTACATCGCATGCTACCTGGAAGTGGCACTCGTCAAGCTCAGGCATAACCTTCTCGCCGGAAATTCTTGCTACCTTTGCAAGGCTCTCGAATACAGGCTCGAGAAGATTTCCGTCAGCATCAAAGAACTCGAAGCCAAGTGCTGAAAGCATACCGATGCCGCCCTCGGTGGTCGCAGATCCACCGATACCGACGATGAAGTCACGGCATCCCTTTTCGACTGCGTTCTTAATCATCTGACCTACACCGACGGTTGATGCTCTCCATGGGTCAAGTGCGTTTCTGTCCACAAGGATTATTCCGCCGGCCTCTGCCATTTCCATAATGGCGGTTTTACCGCCCTGCATTGTTCCGTATCTTGCGTTGACCTCGGCACCGAGAGGGCCTGAGACCTTTACGAATTCATAAGTTCCACCGAAGCCCTCAACGAGAGCCTCAACTGTACCTTCGCCGCCGTCCGCGAGAGGCTTAACGACCACATTCGCATCAGGGTGAGCCTTGAGTATGCCCTCTTTTGCTGCGTTGCCTGCCTCCATGGAACTCATGCTTCCCTTGAAAGAATCGATTGCTACAACTACTTTCATGAGTAACTCCTATACCTTAGATAAGGCCTGCCTTCTGCATCTCTGTTCTGATTCTGTCGAGAACAGGTCCTTCCGGAGTAGCAAGGTTAGGTGTGTAAGGAACACCGATATCTCTGCCTCTGAGGTTAGCCATGTCCTTAGCTGCAACAGGGAAGCTTGCAGGGTCCATGGCAAGACGAACAGGATTGAGCTTGAACTGAGCTTCGAGAGAACCCTCGAGGTCGCCTGCAACATACTTGTTGTAAACGTCTGTGATAAGCTCAGGCATGAAGTTTGCTGCTGTGCATACGCCGCCTACTGCGCCGTGGCACATGGAAGCATAAAGTAATGTATCTTTACCGCCGAATACCTTGAAATCGACGTCTCTTGTTCTGCGGATAAACTCAGCTGTCTGAGTAATGTCACCGGAAGTATCCTTCATACCAACGATGTTTGGAACTTCGTGAGCGAGCTTCTCTACGAGGTTGCCTGATAATGTGTAGCCTACACGGCCCGGGTTGTTGTAGAGGAGAACAGGTGTGTTTGGAACAGCCTCTGCAATTGTCTTGAAATGCTCGAAAAGCTCTGTCTCTGTTGGCTTTAAGAACATAGGCTGAAGTACGGAAACAGCTGTTGCGCCGTTCTCGACTGCCATCTTTGCAAGTCTTACGCACTTCTTTGTACTGATAGCACCTATACCGAAGTAAACAGGAACTCTGCCTGCTGCCTGGTCAACCATGATCTGAAGACCGCGCTTCATCTCATCTTCTTCTATAACATAGAACTCGCCGTTGCTACCGAATGCGTGAATACCTGTTACGCCGCCTTCGATAACATAATCTACCTGCTCACGCATCTTCTTCTCGTCGATAAGCTCATCCTTATCGATGCATGTGATAATCGGAACAACAACGCCCTTCATGAATTCTGTATTCATATGAGTAAACTCCTGACTGTAAATTTGATTATAGATTTACCACCCGTATGGATGGTGAATCTATATTACTGAGTGGTTATAGTGTTTGAATTAGTGCATGAACATTGAGAGAATGAGTAACTCTACAACACCCACAACAGACATGATCATGGAGATAGCTGTCTTGCAGCGAACCTGATCCTTGAGCTCTGTTACACCGAACATCTCGTTCCATACCCAGAAACCGCTGTCGTTGAAGTAGGAGAAGGAAATTGCACCTACGCAGCAGGAGATAGCCATGAGGAGTGGGCTTACGGAAAGTGAACCCATTAATGGCATGGAGAGGGAAGCAGCTGTTGTGATAGCAACTGTTGCGGAACCGAGAGAAATTCTCATGAGAGCTGCAATTACGAATGGGATGAGAATTGCAGGAAGTGGGAGCTTTGTTACGAGCTCACCGAGAGCGTTACCAACACCGGAAACCTTAACTACGTTACCGAGGGATCCGCCTGCACCTGTGATGAGCATGATGATACCTGTGCTCTTGATAGCGTCATCCATTACATGGAGAACAGCCTTGTTCTTCTCCTTAGCCATGAGGCCGTAAACAGCGAGAAGAGTACCGATTGCAAGAGCAATGATTGGCTCGCCGAAGAAAGCGAGGACAGAGTTCTGGAAACCTGCGAGCTTGCAGATTGTCTGAGCGAGGATAAGAACGAGCGGAACAACGATTGGAGCAACAGAAATACCGAGCTTTGGAAGGTTCTTCTCGCTGATGAGAGCATCGAGGTTCTCCATAGACTTGATGTACTCAGCCTTGAACTCTTTTCTCTCATACTCGCCGTTCTCTGTAGGAATCTGATAAATCTTCTTGCCGATGTACTTGCAGTAGAATACAGCAACGATGAGCATTGGAATGGAGATTAAGGAACCTACGAGAATCATCTGACCAACATCAACGCCGAGTGTTGCAGCTGCTGTAACAGGGCCCGGTGTTGGTGGAACGAGGCAGTGTGTGAGCTGGAGACCAGCAGCCATTGAAAGTGCGAGACCAACGATGGACTTACCGGAAACCTTGGAGATAGCCTTGCATAAAGGAGCAAAGATAACGATAGCGGAGTCTGCGAAAACAGGGATGGAGATGAACCAGCCTGTGATTGCGAGTGCCCACTCTTCCTTCTTCTTGCCAACAGCCTTGATGAAGGAGTAAGCCATACGCTCTGCGGCACCGGATTTCTCAAGAATACCACCCATCATAACGCCGAGGCCGATGATGATACCTGTGCTCTTGAGTGTGTTACCGAAACCGTCTTTGATTGCTGTAACGAGACCTGTGATTTTCTCACCGTCTACTGTTGTTGCATCAACTAATGGCATACCACCGATTACACCTGTGATGATGGATGCGATCATGAGTGCGATAAAAGTGTGGACCTTTGTCTTGGAAACGAGAAGTATCATAACGATGATACCAAGGATAAGGCCCAGTAACATTCTGATTGATTCGTCCATTTTACAATCCTCTTTTTATATTTACTTAATTATATACGACTGAACTTGGTTATTCTTTCCCGAGGAAAAAATCACTTCTTCTCAACAGATGTGTTGGAGATCTTCTCGTAGTACTTAACGAGTGCGCTGTGATCGTTTACGCCGCAGCCGTCGTTCTTAAGAGCCTGCATCATCTCCATAACAGAAGCTGTGAGTGGAAGAGATGTATCTGTTGCATGAGCAGCATTGAGAGCGTTGTTGAGGTCCTTAATGTGAAGCTCAATTCTGAAGCCAGGCTTGAAGTTGTGAGCCATCATCATAGGTGCCTTAGCATCGAGAACTGTGGAACCTGCGAGACCGCCGCGGATTGCCTGATATACGAGCTCAGGATCTGCACCGTTCTTAACTGCGAGTGTGAGAGCCTCGGAAACTGCTGCAATGTTGAGAGCAACGATTACCTGATTAGCGAGCTTTGCAACGTTACCGGAACCGAGTGGTCCAACATAAACAACGGAACCTGCCATAGCCATGAGGAGATCGTAGTACTTGTCAAAGCTCTCCTTGTTACCACCGACCATAACGGAAAGTGTGCCGTCGATAGCCTTTGGCTCACCACCGGAAACAGGAGCGTCCATAAGCTCGATGCCCTTCTCTGCGAGAGCTGCGCCGATGCTCTTGCTCTCAACAGGGTCGATGGAGCTCATGTCGATAACGATTGTGCCAGGCTTTGCACCTTCAGCAACACCGCCTGCACCAAGGCATGCGCTTCTTACGTGTGGGGAGTTTGGAAGCATTGTGATGATAACATCGCACTTCTCAGCAACCTTAGCGGAAGACTCTGCCTCCTCTGCACCAAGAGCTACAAGCTCTGCTACCTTCTCTTTGTTAAAGTCGAAAACTACGAGCTCGTAGCCGGCCTTAACAAGATTCTTGGACATTGGGCATCCCATGATACCGAGACCAATGAAACCGATTTTCATAATCTGTACCTCCGAATAATTTAATTAAAATTAATTAAAAAAT
>JAUNDK010000030.1:0-14968 GCA_030526115.1 Clostridia bacterium | reverse complement strand
TGGTGTTGATAGTAAAAATATTGATAAGAGTATTAAATTAATTAAAAAATGTTTTGTTGTTACGGTGCCATGATTTTAACAAATTGTTAAATTTTTATCTATTGACTAAATATACAAGGAAATTTTTTATTTTTTCACATTCCATAAATCTTGCAATATATGAAAAAAATTATTTAGTTATGAAATATTTCATTTCAAGTTTGAGGCAATCACTTTAAATTTACATAGGTATATTCAATATTTTCTAAAGAAAAATACGCCTGCCACTCATAATCTGTGACAGGCGTTTTCGTCAGTATTTATACACCAATATTATATTTCTTCATTTTTCTCCAGAGTGTGGTGGAACTTATTCCCAGCTCTTCGGCTATAAGTTTTCTGTTGCCGTGGTATTTCTGCAGAAGCATAAGTATCTCCTCTTCCTCAGGTGAACTGTAGGAAATTAAATGCTCCTTTTCATTCATTACTGAAATTTTCGGAAACAGCTCATCGTAAAGTTTCTGAATTGCCACTTCGTCCACAGATCTTCTGTCTGAAAGCAATACGAGAGTTTCGCAGAAAGTCTGAATCTGAACATAGTTGCCGTTCCACGGAAGCTCGCATAATCTCTGCTGTGCGCCCTGAGTGAGTATAAGATACTTCTGATATTTCTCACACTTTGACTTGAATATATCGTTAAAGAAGTATAAGAGGTCATCTTTCCTGTATCTTAACGGCGGAATATCTATGGTCATGCCCTGAATCTGGTAGAAAAGCTCACTGCTGAAATCTCCCCTTGTGACAAGGGAAGGCAGTTTTTTTCTGCTCGCCATGATAAGGCGAACATCATAGACGTTAACCGTATCTATATCCGTCTTGGTTATCGTTCTCGGAAACAGATGCTTAGATATGTAGTGCTGTACCTTTCGGGAAGCATACTCTATTCCGTTTATAAAAAGAGTTCCGTAGGTCGCCTTTTCCATGGCACCAATTTTTCTCTCATGCTCTCCCCCGGCACCGAACAGCATTTCCATCTGCTCCTCGTCATTAAGGGAGTTAAGATTTATGCTGATAAACGGGCCGTCTTTTCTTGCACTGTTGTTATGAATGGACTCAGCAAAATAGAAATGCTCTGCGCCGTCTTCGCAGTAAATGACAACAGGACGATTTGAGAGGGCAAATTTCTTCGCTTTCTCAATCTGCGCCTTAACAACAGGATCACTTGTGTGAAGGTCGGTGAAAACATGGTCTGCAACATAACCCTGAAGGAACATGTCCTTCACGATGTCCTCTCGCCTTACGGTTTTATCCTTAATTTTCTGAAGCGAGAGAACCGCACCTGTAATTTCATCGTTATACTGAATCGGTGCAAACATGAGTATCCACGGCTGCTTCTTCAGGTTGATGGTAACCGTGTAATTGTCATACTCTCCGTTCAGTATATTCTCGACTATTCCGTAATCTATCTCGGGAATAACTCTCTCTACCGGTTCACCGATTACATCCGCCATTTTTCTGTCTATCAGATTTTCGACAAGGCGGTTTATAACGATAATCTGTCCCTTTGAATTCAGACGGATAATTCCGTTAAAGGAGTTATCGAGCATGGCGGAAAGCTGGGCCTGGTTCTGCTTTTCCACCTCTGTGGCGTAGGCAATGTGTTCACTCTCACGAATAGCCTCATATATCGCCTCTTTGGATGACTTGTATATGAGCGCAGGGTAACCGAGTATCTGGGCAGCCTCCGCACAGCGCTCACCGCCTATGAAAATATCAACACCTCTGTCCACAAGGTCGCTGACAAGCTCCGGTATTTCCTCCATTATCTGATATTCAGCCACGGTGAGATTTACATTAAAAAGCTCCTCCATGCTGGACATATCGGCAAGTGCATTTTTTGATGCAAGCAGACCTATGTGAATTCTTTCCTTATGGTTTACAATCTGCTTTGCCCTGACAATCTGCAGACCTATCTCCTGAGAATGTATGCGTATTTCTATAACCGGGATTTTGGTTGTTTCTTTTATAAGATGAGCCTGATATCCTCTGGAGATGATAACCTCGGCACCGGCCTCGATGGCTTTTCTTGCCTCGTTTACGGTATCGTGCATGGGTGCCACACTGAAGTACACCACATCGAGTTTTTTCTCAGCAAGTATCGGTCTTGCAACATCTGCTATTTCCTGATACGGAACTATAAAACCTATTTTCATATAATATCCTCACAAGTTTTGTGATAACTCTGTAATTATAACAGTTTTCAGGCATTTTGTGTTAAAAATTCACGATAAAACTTACTGGAGCACGAAAAAAGAGCACCGACATACAGCCGATGCTCCTGTGTATAATTCTTTTCAATCAGGTAATAGGTGCAGGGTTAAAGATGCACATATCATTGTGGAATCCGTACTTATCGCTGTATGGCTCCTTTGTGCCACTGGCAACATCGAGAATAAAGTTGAAGATTTCCTCGCCTACATCGGCAATTGTCTTCTCACCTGTTGCTATATCACCTGCGGATATATCAATGAGGTCGAACCAGTGATCTTTCATTTCGTTTCTGCTGCAAACCTTGATTACAGGCGCAACGTCAAGTCCGTAAGGTGTTCCGCGGCCTGTCATAAATACCTGAAGTCCGATTCCGCTTGCCACCTGAGATGGTCCGCATACAATGTCACTTGCAGGAGTTGCCGCATAGATAAGACCATGTTTGCTTGGCTTTTCAGCAGGAGAAAGAACCTCTACAATCGGGCTTGTACCTGACTTTGCGATGGAACCCATAGCCTTTTCGACAATGTTTGCAAGGCCGCCTTTCTTGTTACCCGGTGTAGGGTTGGCATCTCTGTCAACTCCGCCTGCATCAAGGTAATCATCATACCACTTCATCTCGGCGGCGAGTTTATCACATACCTCTTTGCTTACGCAACGTGCGGCGAGCATTTCAACACCGTCACGAACCTCAGTAACCTCACTGAACATAACTGTTCCGCCACCGCGAACGAGCATATCGGCCGCATAACCTGCTGCAGGGTTTGCGGATACACCGGAGAATGCATCACTGCCACCGCACTGCATGCCGATGAGAAGTTCACTGAGCGGAAGCTCTTCTCTTTTTCTCTCATTGAGCTTCTGAAGCTTCTTTTCCGCCATATCCATAATAGCCTGCATCATGGCATCGTGACCCTTGTAGTCCTGAAGTGTGAGAACATTCTCAGGTGTTATATCCTCAGGTGGAAGAACTCTGTCATATGTAAGCTTCTCACATCCGAGGCCGACAACCATAATCTCTCCGCCGAAGTTTGGATGACGGATAACATTTGTGATTGCTCTGATTGGAATAACAGCCTCAGGAGCGTTGATGGCAACACCGCAGCCGTATGGATGAGTTACCGCAACAACACCGTCAACATTAGGATATTTAGGAAGAAGTTCTTTCTTGATATTTTCAACCGCAACCTTGAGTACACCTGCGGCGCACTGAACAGTTGTAACAATACCGAGAAGATTTCTTGTGGATGCATAGCCCTCTTTATTTCTGTAACCGAGCCATGTTGTTCTTGTCGGCATTGGGAGATCTTCCATAGCCTTGATGTTTGTTCCGTGAACAAGATTATCAACGGATGGGCTCTTCGGAAGTGTGAGCATGTGCTCGTTTATCCAGCTGCCCTGAAGAATTTCATCCTTGGCATAACCGAGAACAACACCGTATCTTACAATTTCCGCTCCCTTTGCGATATCGGATAATGCAACCTTGTGGGCCTGTGGAATATCGTCTCTTGTTACAATTCCGTTTTCAAGCTCTGTTCCCTTTGGAATGTCCTGAACGGCAATGGCAACATTGTCGATTTCATTTACTTTTACGAGTAAAGCCATAATTATATACCTCTGTACTTTTCGAATTCCAAAAATTCGGATTTTCTTTAATATAAAACGAAAAATCATAAATTGCAAGATTTTTTATTTATTTATCAGATTTTTGTATTGCGAAAATATACGGCAAAAGGCGAACCTGTCCGCTATGGATAGGCTCGCCTTGGTTTAATTTGCGTCAGAGCTTCGCTCCGACTGTACTTCTGATTATAGTTGACAAAAGCTTTAATTCCGAATTCCTAAATCCGCATTCCGAATTGGATCAGTTGTCCGCTCTTGAGTATCCGCACTTCATCTTCTTTGAAGTTTCCAGCATGAGCTTTGTGATTGCGGAAATAGTCTCTTTCTTTGCCATGTCAGCGAGTTTCTGATTTGCCTTCTCAATCTGTGAGAAGTCTCCGCTCTCAATCATGGCCTTGTCGGACTCTACGACAATCTGTCTGCCCTGAGTGATAACCGCATTCTGGTAACGCTCCACAATCTGAATGCTCTCGCCGTAGTGGGCATCTGCCAGAGATCCGATAAGTCTTGAACCCCAGTAGAAGTTCTCTGTGGAAACATCCATCTTTACATCGGATAGGTACTTAGGCATTTTATCGACATTTGCATAAACAGGAAGTGCGGCATTGAATGCGTTGCATCCGAAGCATATCCACTCTATGCCCTTAATCTCGTCAGGAACATCACTTCTTATCTGACATATGGAGGTAACACCTGTACGGCTGATACCGATTGGGCGGTAGATACCCCTCTTGCCTGTGTCCTGACCGGAGTATGGGTTATATGGTGTGCCCTGATAGTAGGAGGAAAGAATATACTTTACATCCTCGACTGTGACCTTCTTATCAGGTACAAGTGACCACGGAATGTTGTCGCTCTCAGGCTTGAACTCTGCGTTCTCGCCGTCCCATGAGTGGGAGAAAGGACAGAAATATCTGCCCATGAACCATGCTCTCGGTGTGTTGTAGACATGGTCAGAGTCTGTTCTTGAACCGAAGCAGAAGCGTGGGTTGAAGGTCTCACCCTCCTGATTTAAGTTGAGATGATTCTTCTCCATGAACTCCTTTAAGTCAGCGGAGCACATGAATTCCTTTTTCTCGCCGTAGGCATCTTCAAAATCGAAGTAATCCATAGCGAACTGGTTAGGAGCGAGGACGATTTCATCATCCTTTACCCTTCTTGCAATCCAGTGGTGACCGCCGATGGTCTCGAGCCACCAGACTTCGTTCTCATCGTTGAAAGCGATACCGTTGGACTCATAAGTTCCGTAGGTTTCGAGCAGGTAAGCGAGGCGCTCGACACCCTCTCTTGCGGAGTGAATATATGGGAGAACAAGAACTACGATGTCCTCTTCACCGATTCCGCCCGGGATATCCTTTTCACCCCTCTTTTCAGCCTTCCTGTATCTTACGAGAGGATCTGCGGCAAGAACACGAGGGTTTGATGTGATTGTCTCTGTGGCTGTCATACCTACATTGGCGGCATTTATGCCTGTTGCCGCCCAGATTCCGTGCTGTGGGTCAACACTTGGGCTGGAGGTATAGCGCATAGGATTGTCAGGGAGATCAATCTCCACATGGGAGATTACGCTCTTGTACTTTCTCGGCTGTTTATCGGGTGTGACAACGATGAGCTTCTTTTCGTCGAAGAAGCCGTCATCGGTTCTTGAAATCATTGTGGAATTATCGTTGCTTGCCTTTTTACCGACAAGCAGTGTTGTGCATGGCATGGTGTTTGCCTCCTTAATTACTTGACTTCTACGAGTTCAATCTTGAAGTTGAGCTCTTTGCCTGCCATCTCATGGTTGGCATCGAATGTGATGTTTCCGTCCTCGAGAGCTGTTACCTTAACAGGGAACGGCTGACCCATAGCGGAAGTGAGATATACCTGCATACCTACCTCGAGGCCCTCAGCTCCCGGAAGTTCTGCAACTGGAACAGTGAAGATAGCCTCAGAATCTGGCATGCCGTAAGCTTCCTCAGGCATGAGGTGAATGTCAACAATCTGACCTACTTCCATATCCTCAACAGCCTTGTCAAAGCCCTTGATCATCATTCCTGCGCCGCATACGAACTCAAGCGGCTCGCCACGGTCGTAGGAAGAATCGAACTTGCTTCCGTCATTGAATGTACCTGTGTAATGTACTCTGCATGTTTTATTAAGATTGCTCATTGGTAATTAACCTTTCTTATTCAAAATAATGTGACTTAAATAATAACATAAATGCATGAAATTATCAAATCAGTTGATTGTCATTCCTGTGAGTTTCCAGTATTTTGGGCCCACACAGCCTGAATACTTGCTGTTATATTCGCCCTTTTCCTTTGAGAATACAACGCCGTTCAGCAGATCGTACACATTGCCTGAAATTGAGAATCCGCTTACAGGAGTATAGTTTTCTCCGTCAAAATACAGGGCAAGTCTGACCTCTCCTCCGAAGTATCCTGCGTCCCATTCAATCTGAGGTGCGCTGAACTTACATACTTCAATGTGTGGCTCTTCAAGGAAAGAATCAGTTCCCTCGGCCTCAATTTCAATACACTTAAGTTCACCTGTTACATCTTTTTCACCCATATAGTAACCAAAACGCATATCACCCCAAAGAGAAGTAATAACAGAATTTTCGATAACAGTTCTGCTTTTCTTCACAATACCGCTTCCGTCAATCGGACCTGATGGGAAACCATCGTTATTTCCGCCTGTCATTTTCATGGTGAACGAACTTTCCGATACTTTAGACCCGAGCTCAAAGTGATTCATGTGCTGATAAACATTTCTGTAAGAGGAATCATCCGCAAGTTCATGAAGTATGGTTGCAACACCCTCGCCGCTTATTACAACAGGGATATTTTCGGGAATGTCAAGCTCCTGAACTCTCTTTGCTTCAGCTCTCATTTTTGCGTACTTCAGTTCTTCTCTTATGTGAGCTTTAATCTTCTCCGGATCAGTGTCTTTCAGAATACAGAAATCGTAAAGTTCAACTTTTTCTTCCCCGGCATCATAGCTTGGAATAGTCTCAAACTCAGCGCTCAGGGTATCATATTCATGTTCAACACCATTGCTGTTCACAAAGGTATGATGTTTAAGAGAAACAAAAATCTCTGTGGCATTGAGCTGACCGCCATCGAAATCGTCAGCTTCGAATATTGCATCAGCTACACTTAAAGCAATTGTATTAAGGTCATTCTCAGGTTTAAAGGAAGTGTTAATATTCCCGCTCTTTTCAGGAAGAGGATACCATTTATTGCCTGCGGCCTTTGCCTTATTCACTGTCTCCTTTGCCTTATCTCTTATGGATGCTTCATCGTCGGATGCTATTATTGTGAAAGATGAAGAGCCACGCTTTTCATCAAAATCCGAATACACTCTGACGGTAATATTCTGTGTGGATACCGCACGGTTTGTTTCCAGTTTCTTTCCCACATAGTAGAGCTGACGCTCATCGTTATGGCTTTTTACTATCTCATAAGCTGAAACATCCTCTGTTTCAGTCAGAATATTCTTAACAAGTTCAATCATCCCAGTTTTGCCCTCGCTTTCAGATATGGTCCGCCGTCGGATACATAAACCCATTCCTTGTAGCCTTTACCGCACATGCCGTAACCTTCTATCTCCTTTTCATCGGAAATCATGGAAATGGAACCTAAAAGATCAAGCACAGAACCCGAAATAACCACAGGGGAAACAATCTCGCCTGTAAACTTTCCGTTCTTAATCTCGAGGCCGTATTCTGCTGTACACTGAATCTGCCAGTTCTTCGGGTCCTCCATACCGTTGTTTGTCTTGCAGAGCAGGTAACCGTGTTCAACGGATGCAATCATGTCTTCAAGCTTATCTTTACCCTCGCAGAAATATGTGTTAGTCATTCTGGTGTAAGATTTTCTGTCGAAGCCCTGGCGTCTGCCGTTGCCTGTAGGCTCTGTGCCAAGCTGAGACGCACTGAGCAGGTCGCTTATACCTGTAATTAGTATTCCGTCACGTATAATCTCGGTATCATGGGCGAGAACACCGTCATCATCGAAGAAATATGAACCTGAAGAGATAACCCCTGCGGCACCGTCCCTCATGTTTACGATAGGACTTGCCACATATTTTCCGACATAATCCGCCGCCTTTGCCCTGTGCTTTACGAACATATCCATCTCGACACCATGACCGAAAGCCTCGTGGGCAATGAGACCTGTGATGCTTGGATCGGTGATAATATCATAGTAACCCGGAACAACAGGTTTTGACTTAAGCATATCAACGGCATTTCCGCAGATTGCGTCAGCCATATTTTCAAGACCCTCAAGGGCCTTTGCTGTGTCTGTATTGTTGGAGGAATCTCTGCCACTCTTTATGTTGTCGCCGTCTCTTACGGTTACATTGAGGGCGAAATTTGTCCATGTGTAGTACTGGTTGAGGCACTTCTTCTGAGATACGAAAATCTCCGAGACCTCTCTTTTCATGTGAACAGCTGTTACATTGATAACTCTCCCGTCGAATTTCTGAGCTTTCTCTCTTATGGCTGTAAGCCTTTCGAGTATAACTTCGTTATCAAGGGGATGTTCATCTGTTCTTTCAAAAGACTTTGTAAGTTCCTCCTCATTAAGGGCTTTTACATCAACATGCTCCTGCTTAAGTGCGGAAAGCTTAACCGCCTCTTTTACAGCTTCGAGGTCAAGACCTCTTATATCGTTGCAGGCGTACTCGCTGTAATACTCTCCGTTATATACCTTTATGGCAAAACCGCAGTTTGTTTCCCCCGAATTAATCGCAGAGGAATATGTGGAAGAAATTACTTTCGCCACTTTCTCGTGGGTACCGAGAACGGAAACATAGCTGAAAGTTTTGCTGAGCTCACTTACAACAGCTTTGGCATCTTCCATTCTGCTTTTCAGAAATTTATTCATTTTTCTCCTTCTTTCCTGTGAAAAATCGTATGATAAACACCATAAAAAGTATTATACCACTTTAGAAAATCTATACAACTGTAAATAGTTTAGAAAAGAAAAGCGGCTTTTCGTGAATTAAGCATAAACGAAAAGCCGTGAATTATTATTCTTCTTCCATCTCGTAGAACTCTTCAGTCTCGTCGATATCTGTTACCGGTGGCTTGAGTCCTTCGATTGTGATGTTGTTCTTCTGGGCGTAATCCCAGAGAGCTGCGTGAATTGCCTCTTCTGCGAGGAGTGAGCAGTGAACCTTTACTGCCGGAAGTCCGTCGAGAGCTTCCATAACAGCCTTGTTTGTAACCTTGAGGGCTTCTTCAACTGTCTTACCGATTACAAGCTCTGTTGCCATAGAGCTTGTTGCAACTGCAGCACCGCAACCGAAAGTCTTGAACTTTGCATCTTTGATGACGTGGTTCTCGTCGATATCGAGGTAAATTCTCATGATATCTCCGCACTTTGCGTTACCTACTGTGCCAACACCTGCGGCGTCTTCAATCTCGCCTACGTTTCTTGGATTCATGAAATGATCCATTACTTTTTCGCTGTATTCTGTTACCTGACTCATATTATAAATCTCCTTACTTGTTGTTCTTTACAAAATCTTCGTACAGTGGTGACATGCTTCTGAGTCTCTCAACAATCTGCTTGAGAGTGTCTACTGTGTAGTTTATTTCTTCCTCTGTTGTCTCTGCTGAAAGTGTAAGTCTGAGGGATCCGTGAGCAATCTCATGTGGTCTGCCAATGGCAAGAAGTACATGGGACGGGTCCAGTGAACCTGATGTGCAGGCTGAACCGGAAGATGCGCAAATGCCCTTCATGTCGAGGAGAATAAGAAGGGACTCACCCTCGATGAATCTGAAGCAGAAATTTGCGTTGTTGGAAAGTCTCTGTGTTCTAGGTCCGTTGAGTACTGCATAAGGAATCTCTGCGAGAACTCTCTCTATGAGCTTATCTCTTAATTCTGATTCGTACTTTCTGTTTGCCTCCATGTTCTGCTGTGCAAGCTCGGCTGCCTTACCTAAACCGATGATGCCTGCCGCATTTGTAGTGCCGGCTCTTCTGCCTCTCTCCTGGGCACCGCCGTGAATGAGGTTTGTGATCTTAATGCCGTTTCTGACATAAAGGAAGCCTACACCCTTTGGTCCGTGGAGCTTGTGTCCGCTGGCACTCATGAGGTCTATGTTCATCTCGTTAACATCGATATTCTCGTGACCGAAAGCCTGAACTGCATCTGTGTGGAAAACAACACCGTGCTCGTGAGCGATTCTTCCCAGCTCTGCGATAGGCTCGATTGTACCGATCTCGTTGTTTGCAAACATTACGCTGGCAAGGATGGTTTCAGGTCTGATTGCAGCCTCGAAAACCTCTGGCTTTACAAAGCCCTCCTCGTCAACATCGATGTAAGTTACCTCAAAACCGTTCTTCTCGAGATATTCACATGTGTGAAGAACTGCGTGATGCTCAATCTTTGTTGTAATGATGTGATTGCCCTTTGCCCTGAGAGCATCGGCAACACCCTTTATTGCCCAGTTGTCGGACTCTGAACCGCCGCCTGTGAAGTAGATTTCTCTTGTCTTTGCGCCTATCATCTTGGCGATAACGGCTCTTGCCTCTTCTACCTTTGCGGAAATCTGTCCGGCAAATTTATATGCACTTGATGGGTTTGCGTACTCAAGAGAGAAGTAGTCTTTCATCTCATCGAATACTTCGGGAGCGACCTTTGTGGTTGCCGCATTATCTAAATATATATTCTCCATGAGTTTTACCTCTATTTCATATTTCTCTGGTAGGAATTTTATATCAATTTCTGACATTTGTCAATAATAAATACCGACATATGTCAAAAAAATATCGGCGCACAGCCCTTTGCCATGCACCGAATATCATATTGGTCTGTTATTTTTTACCGCCGTGATGAATGCGTTTTTTACAGTCAAGCTTCCTGATGGCAAAATCTGCGAGAACAGCAGACAATATGCCTGTAACGGCACCGCCCAGTACATCCGTTGGAAAATGAACATAGAGATACATTCTCGAAAAGCCTATGAGTGAAGCCAGTGCAAATGCGGGAATCGCACACTTTTTTCTGCCAGAAAGATAAAGTGCCATGGCAGCAGCAAAGGAAGCCGAGGTGTGACCTGAAGGGAATGAATAATCATGGGGCTTTGATATAAGCACATCAACCGCGCTGTTTATCTCGAATGGACGAAGCCTTGCAACAGCATTCTTCAGGACAAGGTTGCATAACAGAACGCTTATCAGCAGAGCTACTGCCATATATTTTCCGGTCTTTCTCGTCTTTGGCATATAATACAGAACAACCGCCAAAGCGATGAAAAGAATTCCCTTATCCGCAAGGTGAGTTATAAAGCACATGATGTTATCCATTACGGGTGAACGCAGTCTCTGAAGATTGTCGAGAATAGTGAAGTCAAAGCTCATGTGGTCTCCTCTTTCTTTGTGAGAATTATATGGTGGAAAAACGCAATATTCCTGAAGGCATCTGTCTTTGATACTCTCATTTCCAGCTCTGCCATTTTATTCTGCCAGTTTTCGTCGGAGTGTTTCTCCTGATTCTGCTGAAGATCGAAGAAAGTTCGTATTCCGTAAAAATCCTCGATTTCAAGGGTCGGGCAGGCCTTCAGAATGTCCTCTGTTTCGTAGTAACGGATGGGACCGAATTTTTCCGCATGAGAGTTTTCACCATCAAGCAGTCTGTTTGCCCTGTCAAAATCATCGAGGAGAATCGCCATCTGCATTATTCTTCCGTTTCTGTTGTGTTTGACAACGGAAGGTTTTCCACCGATTTTAAGAAGGCGTGTTAATTCTTTCAGAACTTCCGCCCTGTTATCTATATATTCAAGAACATTATGGATAATTATATAGTCGAAGCTCTCACTTTTCAAGCTTTTTATGGAATTAACATCACCGACTAACTGAGTATAGGGGAAATCTCTCCATGCATTTCTCAGCATATTTTCGTCAGGTTCCACCGCTGTGACCTCGTTAAACCGGGCAAAGTGATTCGCCGTAACGCCCTCACCGCTTCCGAAATCGAGTATGGTTCTGCCCTTAATATCACCCATCTGTTCAAACAATATGCGTCTGAACAGCCTCTCCCAGTTCGGAAGCTCCGTAATACTGTGTGCCAATTTACACTCTCCAGATGTTTTTGACTATTTCTCTCTGCCCGCCCTGATAATTACCTTTGCCGATGAACACATTCTCAAAGCCGCACTTTTCCATTACCTTTTCGGAGGCGGCATTTTCAGCAAGGCATATACCCTCAACTTCGCTTATGCCGATTTCCTTTGCCATTACGGGCAGGAATGCTTTTACGGCTTCTGTGGCATAGCCCTTACCGGTGTACTTCTTTGCAATATGATAACCAAGCTCCCAGTTGCCGTTGTCCAGCGGAACCATCTGAACATAACCGATATTATCGCCCTCTTTTGTGAGTACGGCATAAACAAGGGGGCCTTCGAATTTTCCATACTGAGTCATAAGAAACTCAACGGTTTCCCTTGCATCCTCTATTGTTTCGAAAACCTCATCAGGAACAAATCTTCTGTTATCCTCATCGAGGGAATTGAGATGAACCGCCTCAATCATATCTTCTGTAAATTCTGTGATTATAAGTCTTTCGGTTTCTGTTTTCATTGTTTTTCCCTTATCTTTAAAAGAGTATTTTCAGCAGAAACCTGCGTAAGGTATATTGTTTATCAGAGCCTCTGCGGCATCCTCTATATCCTCATAGTCCAGCTCTTCCCCTGCCCTCAGGCAGCACTCAAACTCATCAACAATATTTTCCACAAGCACCATATCAATATACAGTGGGAGTTTTGAAAGCTCGTCATCGGAAAGAGCTGTTTCACTTCTGTAACCCTCAAGGACAGTATCAAAGTATTCTTCCATGAATTTTCTTCGTGCTTCCCTGTCCTCATTATAGGCTATCCAGCCGATACCATGGGTCCAGAGGTTTGCAAGATCGAACATATACCAGCAGTACATACAGTTATCAAAATCGAATACTGTTATATCGCCACTGTTCATATCAATATGATAATTACCGTCGCTGAAATCGAAGTGAACAAGTCCGTAGTTTTCCTCGTTTCCTGTGAAATTCGAAAAGGTATCGAGTCGTTTGGAGATAGCCTTCTTGAGTTCAGCGTATTCATCGGGAATGAGTGTATTTATATATGGCATATTGTACTTGTCGGAGTAATCCATACGTTTATGTTCAGGATGATATGCCTTTGCCAGCTCGTGAATTTTCCCGAGGGTTTTGCCTGTATTGTAAAAATACTCCGAGAGGGGTGCGCCTTCTCTGTATTCGTAGCCGTTATCGGAGATGAGCATTCCCTTTGCATAGTCGAAAAGACTTACATATGCTTCTCTGCCTTTAAATTCAGTCTTCTCCACAAAATTTCCCTTTACGGAAGGATGAACATCGGCAACGGATGCACCATTCTGTGCAAGGTAATGCACGAATTCTGTTTCTGCGAGATAGGATTCTTCTTCCCTGTCGCCTGTGTCAGATATGCGCAGAACATACTTTTCCCCGTTCTGCTCACATATATAAATTATATTTCTTCCGCCTTCGTGGGATGAAACTCTGCTTACATCAGCATCTTCAAGATTAAATAATTCAAGTATTTTCCTGATTTCTTCCTTCAAATAAGCTCCTCCCTATTTTCCACACCTTTTGAGTTATTCTGCAAGCTTCAGCAGGTCATCGCCCGCAACTCTGTAAATAGTCCACTCGTCCTGGGGTTTTGCACCTAAGGAGAGGTAAAAGTCTATGCTCGGCCTGTTCCAGTCGAGGCACACCCACTCGAAACGTCCGCATTTTCTCTCAACGGCAATTTTGGCGAGGGTTTTAATCAGGCCTTTTCCGTAGCCTTTGCCACGATACTCCGGCAGAACGAATAAATCTTCAAGATAAAGACCTGCTCTGCCGAGGAAAGTTGAAAAATTATGGAAGAAAAGTGCCATTCCCACTTCCTTCTCCCCTTCAAGGGCGAATATTACCTCCGCTTTGCCTTTCTCGAATATCCATTCTCTGAGGGTTGCTTCATCGGCTATGACCTGATCGAGCATATTTTCATAACCTGCCAGCTTTCTGATTAAATCAAGTATAAGTCCTGTGTCTTTTTCTGTTGCGTATCTGTAATCCATGTGCATTCCTTTATCGTGTGTTTTCATATACCTTACTCATTTTCACACCTTGTTATTCTGAAGCGGCATACTTTGTCACCGCCGAGAATACTTCCGATTTTTTCCACCGTAAATTTATCTTCGGGGGATAAACTTTTCATTATGTACTTTGTACTCATCTTTGAGCATTCGCACAGCTTTGGGGTATTCACACCCACATCGGTATGCAGGGGGCATCCGCAGGATTTGAAAATAATATCATAAACTCTGCCCGGCTCGACTACCTCACCGCCGAGGCCCTCTTTTTTGTTAAGTTTTATGAAAAACTCGTCAGGTTTTCCGCCGCATTCATTGAATAAATCTCTGTAAAGATATTTTACGGCATCCTTTGCACACACCGAAGCACAGGAGGAAAAGAGTTTTCCACAGCTCTCTTCATCAATGTTAAGAAGTCCATCACCAAAGGCTTTAAACCAGTTTAAAAAGAATTCATCCATTATAACACCTTCTCCATGTATCCGCAGGTAAAGAAATCAAACTTCTTTGCCTGAAGCAATGTTCCGCTAATCCTCCGCCTGTTTCCTTAATCATAATTTTTTTACCATAAAGGTTTCATATCGGTATGTTCCGTCATCATATCTGTGGGCATTGGGAAGTCTGCCTGTCTCGACAAATCCCATTTTTTCGTAGAGAGATTTTGCCCTGTCGTTGCCCTCCACAACTTCCAGCTCTGCCTGTTCGTAGCCCATCTCTTTGGCAAGCTCGAGGGCATAATTCATCATGGATTTACCGATGCCGAGACCCCAGTACTTTTCTTTGAGGGCTATGGCGAAACCACAGCGGTGGGCAACCCTTCTTACTCCACCCTGTCTCACAATACCGCAGTTGCCTGTAATTTCTCCGTTTACAACACCGACCATCATAAACTCTTTCTCGTCGGCACGTTTGCTCTCGAGGAGCTTTTCTTCACCCTCCTCGTATTATAAAGTAGTAGTGTTTATAGACCCTCTCCAAGGTCTTTATGC
>JAUNDK010000101.1 GCA_030526115.1 Clostridia bacterium | reverse complement strand
TCGACACTGCAAGTTGTAAATTTCTACCCCAAAAAGTTTACACATAAGTTGACAGATGTAAATATGAGTGATATAATCTAATACAGTAAACAATAACGTTCGTATGATGAGGTAAAGGATAATGAAAAATCAAATCGAACAATTAAAAAGAGCGAAAAACGCGGTTATTCTCGCTCATTATTATGCCCCTGCCGAGGTGCAGGAAATAGCTGACTACGTTGGGGATTCATTCTATCTTGCAAAGCTTGCCAAACAAAGCGATGCAAATATTATCGTTTTCTGTGGTGTTGCCTTTATGGGAGAGAGCGCAAAGATTCTCAATCCGGACAAAAAGGTTTTAATGCCGAATCATGCTGCAGATTGCCCGATGGCTCATATGGTTGCAGACGGTATTATTGAAGAAATGCGCAGCAGATATGATGACCTTGCAGTTGTGTGCTATATTAACTCCGCCGCAGAGCTTAAAAGCAAAAGTGATGTTTGCGTAACTTCCTCCAATGCCGTTAAAATTGTGAAATCATTGCCGAATAAAAACATCTTTTTTATTCCCGATAAAAATCTCGGCAGCTTTATTGCAAAGCAGGTTCCTGAAAAGAATATCATTCTAAACGAGGGCTGTTGTCCTATTCACGCAAAGATTACGGCAGATCAGCTTTTGACAGAAAAGAACAACCATCCGGGGGCACTTGTTTTAACACATCCGGAATGTGATAAAAAAGTGATTGAACTATCCGACTTTGCAGGCAGTACCTCTGAAATCATTGATTTTGCAAAGGCAAGTGCCTGTAAAGAATTCATTATCTGCACCGAAGTCGGTGTAGATTATAAGCTTGTTACAGATAATCCCGACAAACTCTTTTATTATACTAATCCGCATCCTTGTTGTGCGGACATGAAACTCAATACACCGGAAGCAGTATTATCGGTTTTGGAAAAAGAAGACAAGGAGATAACTGTAGATAGCGGCATTCGTGAAGGCGCTTTGAGGCCGCTGGAAAGGATGTTGGAACTTGGCAAATAACATAAAAACTGATATACTGGTTGTAGGAAGTGGTGTGGCAGGACTTTACTGTGCTCTAAATCTTACGAAGAATAAAAACATTATTGTAGTAACTAAAGACAAAGCGCGGAGAAGTGATTCCTATTTAGCACAAGGCGGTATCTGTGTTCTTCGTGACGAAAAGGACTATGATGCTTTCTTTGAGGATACAATGAAGGCAGGTCATTACGAAAATAATCCCGATTCCGTTCATATTATGATTCACTCCTCCAGAGAGGTCATTTCTGATCTCGTTTCTTACGGAGTCCGGTTTGAAATGAATGGTGAGAAATTTACATACACTCGTGAAGGTGCGCATACTAATCCTCGTATTCTTTTTCACGAGGATGAAACAGGCAAGGAAATTACCTCCCATCTGCTCAAAACCGCAAGAAGCAGAGAGAATATAACCATTATTGAAAATTATTCGATGGTTGATCTCATTTGCGAAAACAATGAGTGTTATGGTATAATCGGATGTGATGAAAACGGTGTTTATTCCGCTATTCAGGCAGACTATACCGTTCTTGCAACGGGCGGAATCGGCGGTGTATTTGAACATTCGACTAACTACAAACATTTAACAGGTGATGCAATAGCCCTCGCATTGAAACACGATATTAAACTACAGCACATTGATTATATTCAGATTCATCCGACAACACTCTATACTGAAAATGAAGGCAGAGAATTCTTGATTTCCGAATCTGTCCGCGGTGAGGGTGCGATATTACTCAACTCCGGGGGAGAACGATTTGTTAATGAGCTTTTGCCGCGGGATGTTGTCGCTAATGCTATCTTTGCAGAGATGAAAAAAGAAGGCAGCAAGCACGTGTGGCTTTCAATGGCACCAATTCCCACTGAAGAGATAATAAGTCATTTCCCGAATATTTATCAGCGTTGTCTTGAAGAAGGATATGATGTCACCAGGGAGCCCATTCCGGTTGTTCCTTCACAACACTATTTTATGGGCGGTATTGATGTTGACAGATATAGCAGAACATCAATGGGACGTTTGTATGCAGCAGGTGAAACAGCTTGTAACGGTGTTCACGGCAGAAATCGTCTGGCAAGTAATTCGTTGCTTGAAAGCCTTGTTTTTGCAAAAAGAGCAGCAACCCATATTTTAGATAATTATTCTGAATCTCAGCAACGCGCTGAGGTTACCGTAGATCCTTCTCAATATGAGGGATATGCGGAAAAATATAAGAAAATAGTTTTAGACGCTATTGAAAAGGAGAAAAACAGTCATGAATAATATATCGATGAAATTAAATGCAGACAATTTGATTATGCAGGCATTACAAGAGGATATCACAAGTGAGGACATTACCACCAATTCTGTTATGAGAGAGTACCGGCTTGGTGAGGTTGAGCTGATTTGCAAAGAAGACGGTATAATTGCAGGTCTTGATGTTTTCAAGAGAGTGTTTGAACTTCTTGATGAAAAAACTGAAGCAACCTTTACCTGCAATGATGGCGATGAGGTGAAAAAAGGACAAAAGCTCGGTACTGTCCGCGGTGACATCCGAGTGCTGCTTTCCGGTGAAAGAACAGCGCTTAACTATTTGCAGCGTATGAGTGGTATTGCAACCTATACCCGCAAGATTGCGGAGCTTCTCAAGGGTAGCGGGACAAAGCTCCTTGATACCCGTAAGACCACACCCGGTATGCGTATTTTCGAGAAATATGCCGTTAAGGTTGGCGGCGGCTATAATCACCGTTATAACCTCAGTGACGGTATTCTATTAAAGGATAACCACATCGGTGCGGCAGGCGGCGTTAAGGAAGCTGTTTTGATGGCTAAAGAATACGCTCCTTTTGTTCGTAAAATCGAAGTTGAAGTTGAAAACCTTGATATGCTTAAGGAAGCCCTTGAAGCAGGGGCGGATATCATTATGCTTGACAATATGAGTGTTGAGGATATGAAGGAAGCTGTCAGACTGACCGCAGGCAGAGCTGAAACTGAGTGCAGCGGTAACGTAACAAAAGAAAATGTTGCAAAATTAGCAGATATCGGCGTAAACTATATTTCATGCGGTGCTTTGACGCACTCTTCTCCGATTCTTGATCTTTCCCTTAAAAATCTTCATGCTATATAAAAAGAGGTGACTTCATGAAGGCAGCTGAAAGAAGAAATGCTATTGTTAACCTTCTTCTGTCTGAACAAGGAGCTGTATCCGGCAGCGCTCTTTCGGAACGCTTTGGCGTATCACGACAGATTATTGTTCAGGATATAACTGTGCTGAAAGGTTCGGGTTACGATATCCTTTCAACACATATCGGATATATTATGCAAAAATCGCCTTTAAAGGAGCGAGTGCTGAAACTGCATCATACCACAGAGCAAACTGAGGATGAATTATCCTTAATAGTTGAACTCGGCGGTACTGTTGTGGATGTTTTTGTGTGGCATAAAGTTTATGGTAAGGTAGAGGCAAAACTTAATATTTTCTCGGGCTTTCAAATCAAACAGTTTATTGAGGGAGTAAGAACCGGAAAGTCTTCGGAACTTATGAATATTACGGGCGGATATCATTACCACACAATTCGGGCGGAATCCGAAGAAATCCTTGATCGAATTGAAAATGCGCTGAAAGAGCGTAGCTATATCGCTCCCGGTGAATAAAAAAACTGGCCCCGTTAGGAATGTAGAATTTGCTGCGCTCCCGTCGGGGTATTTTTTGTTTTACGATATATCATTCTTTTTAAGTTCCTTTTTCAGCTTGTTCTAAATCACTGTTTTCTTCAAGCATTCCTACATACTGATGGGGCGGTAGGAGACTGCTGAAAAACTATACTTTTTCAAAGTTTTCAAATTGAGAAATGGCGGTTTAATACGATTCTTATTGTAGAAATATTTCAAGAGCTCTTATTATTCGGCAACCTGACGTTCCCAACTGTCATGGCGTAAATGGTGAGCCAAAACGTGTACGTCCCCAATCGTCTTTAATATGGATAAAAAAGACCACGAAGTCGCTGACCTCGGAGAGCCTGACGAAAATGAAATACCACAGAAAAAAGTTGTAGGATTGGAGAGATAAAATTTATTAAAAGGCTTGACAAAAGTTATCATATATGATAACATATTTAAGAATAATACTTTTGTTCTGTTAAATGGATTTACAAAGAAAAGTGAGCAAACTCCGAAAAAAGAGCTTGATAGAGCTGTTAAGTATAATGAAGATTATGAAAGAAGGTGTGACAATGAGTAAAGCTGGAGTAAAATTTGATGAAGTTAAAGCTATGTTAATGAAAGACGAAGAATTTAAGGATGAATATGAAAAGTTAAAGCCGAGATATGATGTGATTTCACAGATTATAGAGGAACGTTCTAAACAATCTATTACTCAGGAAGAACTTGCTCTTAGAGTAGGAACACAAAAATCTAATATATCAAGATTGGAAAGCGGAACATATAATCCATCACTTGATTTCTTGATTAAGGTTGCACATTCTTTGGGTAAGGAAATGCAAATCGTATTAAAGTAAATAGTGGTTTAGATGAGTCTGTTGATATAAAAGTCAGCAGACTTTTTTATGCTTA
>JAUNDK010000100.1:1603-4641 GCA_030526115.1 Clostridia bacterium | reverse complement strand
CCTTCCTCATGAGAAAGTATTGGAGATATGACTTCTGTCTCCTCCATAACAGCTGTCAGAGCACTTGCGAGAGTGTTCTCAAGCTCATCAGGCTCGGCAATTCCGAGACTTGCTGTCAGGCTTCCCTGCGGATCGGCATCAACAAGAAGTACTCTTTTTCCTTCTCTTGCAAGACCTATACCGAGATTAACTGCTGTGGTAGTCTTTCCGACTCCGCCTTTCTGGTTACATACTGCGATAACTTTACACATAATCAAAATCCTCCGTGCTGTCTTTTATAATCTTTGTACCATCTTTCAACCAGTATAAAGATGGATTCTTCTATCTCTGCAGGTGTGAAATCCTTTGGGAAATACCTGGATATTTTGTTCATCGGGATGCTGATATTCCACCTGTCTGCCTTTTTCTTTTCGGTCATGACTGTGAATACTTTTTCCATATCAAGGGTCTTATCTTTTGACATCTCCCTTAACAGTTTTGCCTGTGATAGGTTGGGGCTGATTTGCTCACTGTTTATGACCTCCGCCACCCAGTCCTGTTCCTGACTTGAGAGGTAAGATATTTCTACCCCTGCCGTCAGAGAAAGTCTCCTTTCATCCACCATATTCAGCAATTCAGAGGTAAGAAATGTAAGCCTCATAAACCTCTGAATCTGAGTTTCACTGTCCGGACTTTTCTTCGCCAACACGGCTCTTGAGGACAAAAGATTCCCATCACTCTCCTGATCCAGTACATTCCTGAACCCACGACGAATAATAGCTTCATGCTTCATTCTGTATGCTTTTGCTTTTTCGCTTGGAAGGAGTGTCTCTCTTTGGAAATTACTGTCTACCATCATAACTACAGAAGTGTCAGAATCCGCATTCGACACTATAGCCGGAACAGTCTCAAGTCCAATCAGCTCACATGCGTACTTTCTTCTGTGACCTGAAATAATTCGGTATTTACCGTCTTCACACTCTGATACAATTATCGGAGATATAACACCCAGCTGATTTATACTCTCGACAAGACGATACATTGATTCATCTTCCTTAACTTTGAAAGGATGATTGGGAAATTCTTCCAGCTTACATATTGGAATCTGAATCGCTTTATCCGATCTGCCAATCATTACGCACCTCGTTTCTTCGGGCAAAACAAAAAGACGCCCGACTCAGTTTTCTGTGAGTCGAACGTCTCTGTTATACATTGTGCTTCTTTGTGACAGATTGTGTCATATAAAAATAAGTTCCAACAGCGGAAGAAAAAAGTGTTTTTCACGCCTGAAGTCAATGCTGTTTTCAGGTGATATTTTACCCTTTTTTCAACACATTTTTCTACCCAAATCAATTTTCTACACATTTTTCTACCCGGATTTTTGTGATAAATAGGGGTTGATTATGAGAAATTGTGAAGCTTGGGAGAAAAGAGAAAATCCCCGAAATCCGCATGATTTCGGGGAAAATACCAATAATTATCTCTTGGAGAACTGTGGTGCTCTTCTCGCCGCCTTGAGGCCGTACTTGGATATTAAAGTAGGCAAAACCCGCATTTTCATGGGATTTTCAGCCATTTTCTATCCTCCTGGTCCCGGGGCTTGTCCCAACTTTTTCTTGCCAATTTTTAGAGAATGGTAATTATAGTTCAAATATGAGAATCATCATTGATGATTTTCTTAAAAACTTCTTTTTATGTTAGTAATATTATACTCCATATAGGCATCACTGTCCACCAGAAATTCAGTAAATCGCCTATATTTGTCCGAAAGCTTTATTAACTTCGTTCAATGTATCCTCGGGTCTGTTGTATTTAACTTTAGCGTAAATATCCATTGTAATTTTGCTGTTCTCGTGACCTGCAAGATACTGAACGGTTTTCGGATCCACTCCCGCCCAGATAAGGTTGGTAATGTATGTATGCCTGAGCTGATGTGGTGTAACCTGAAAATCGATAGTGTACATTACTTTTCCATTATGCGGCGCATACTCACCTATAATCGGTTTCACAGTATGTTTTGTAGCCTTACCGTTAACATATCTTGTGTACGTTCTCTCTTTATTGCTTCTGGTAACAATATACGTCCATAACCGCTTAAACTGAGTGTAGGAAAGCGGGTCACCATCACTGTTTGCTATAACAAATTCTGAATTCGATTTTTCCTTTGCCTCTTTGAGACACTCAAGGAGACAATTCGGAATAGGTACATCTCTTCTTGCGGCTTTTGTCTTAAGCTCATCTGTGATAACAGGTCTGTTATGCTCGGAATGCCAGGCTCTCTGCACAGACAGATATGGGGTTTTGGCATCCAAAAATACACAGTCCCACTTAAGCGCGAGAATCTCCTCTCTTCTCAGACCTGCATACAAACCTATCATTACAAATACATACGGTGGAAGTCCTTTGATTGCATCGAGCAGTTTCTTAACCTGCTCATCAGACAGGGCTTCCTTTTTCTTTTCAGGTTTTCCTCCTTTTGCCGACAGATTAACTGACGGATTCTCCGGTATAATGTGGCTTTCATGTGCTGAAGTAAAGATATTCTTTATCAACATATGCACATTCTGATACACAGACTGTGATTTATCAGAAACCTTAAGCAAAGCCATTTTCAGATCATCAGCTGTAATATCAATCATATATCTGTCACCTAACGGTTCGATAATATGTTTCTTTACTGCTGATCTGTATCCGGTTAAAGTGGTTTACCTGATGTTTGCAGAATGCATAAGAAGCCATCTCTCACTATACTCCTTTACAGTAGGAAACTCTCTGCAGATACGAGCTTCCTCAATCATAGCTTCTGCCTCTTTTACCTTTTCATATAACTCCTCACGGGTCTTTCCATAGATTGATACACGCTTTCCATCAACATCAACTAATCTGTGTCTGTAATAAATATGTCCGTTATTGTTCACGGTACCATACTGCGGAATGCTTCTTCTTGCCATTTCAATTCCTCCTTATTTTTACCATCTTGTTGATCTCCTTTTTCTCAAAGTCATCAATGATTCAGTATTCTTTCTTGCATGCTTGGTACTTTTTTCAATGTACTCCTT
>JAUNDK010000100.1:0-1593 GCA_030526115.1 Clostridia bacterium | reverse complement strand
CCTTCAAAGCTTCTTCAGTAAATAAAACCTTTCCGTTTTCTACATACTGAATGTAGGTGATTCGATTACCTCGTCTTGCTTCATCGAGTCTTTCAGCTGTAATTCCTAAAATTGCTGCAGCCTCTTTTCTTGTATAGAGTTTCTCCAAAGCAAATGCCTCCTTTATATATAATGATATTACAAGAATATGCTATTGGAGATATTTTGCAATGTTGTCAAAACTAAAGAAATTTATTTAAAAACCACTTCTTCTCCTGCGATAAGTCAGAAGTGACTGTGTAGGCTTAGCCTTCTTAGTATGTTTATCCAGATATTCCTGAAGAGCCGTCTCTGTAAAATACACTTTCCCGTTCTCTTTATACTGGATGTATGTTATATACCCGCCTCTCCTTAATTCATCTAGTGTTGCGGTTGTTATCTTTAATCTCTTTGCCGCTTCAGTTCTGGTTAATAAAGTCTCCATGATTTCTCCTTTTCTACTCGCTATATAATTAAGTTATGTGTTTGTTTAATCTTTAATATTTAATACCTTAGGATAAAAACAGAGGTAGGGAGGTAAGGTGAAATTATCCGCCTGCATTCCCCATCTCTGTTAATCTTTTTAATCGTCTTCTGTCGGAATTCCAAACTGAGTTGCTTTTGGTCTGTCTGCATCATAGAAGCCACTGACATCACATCTCTCTGAAAGCAGATCAAAGTCAATCATCCAGCACTTGAATCCATCCTTCAGCAATGGGAACCATACATTTTTGTTAGATCCTATATAGTATGAGCTTCTCTTGAGCTGTCTTTCAAATTCACCCTTAGCGAGCACTTCACCTGAAATATAGTGACTTGCCTTGTACTGGGTAAATCTATCATAAACAACTTTAAGTCTCAGATAGAGAATTGTCCTTCCGTCTTCTTCAGTTCTTACTATATAATCTTCACCGTCAACCAGTCTCATTCTCGCCATAATCTCAAAGGTCTCGTCTATAACACTCATGTTGGTAGCTCTGCCGTCAAGAAGATTCTCCTGCATGGTATCCATAATGATATCAAGCATATCAAATGGACTGAGACCGGTAATCTCTTCCCAGTCAATCTCCATTTCACTGATTGCATACTGAAGAAGCGCAATTCCCGCATACATACAGGCCAGGTTGTTTTTCACTCTTGCCGGAAATCTTTCCCCACAGATTTTTATTGCCTCCTGATAGTAGTTCTCCACAGTATCAAGAGATAAGTTCATCGCCTTATTCAGAAGCAGTCTTCCAAATCTGTGAACATCATCTTCATGATTTTTGAGATAGTTCATCTGCTTTGTATACTCCTCATCTTTAAACTTTGTAAAAATACAGAGTATCATTCTTTCTCTTATTGCTGCTTCATTCGGAGAACTCTCACCGCTTAATACAACCGGACTTTCCATCTTGTATTTAACAACTGTCTGGTCGGGTCTGCCTCTCTGGCTCTCGTGGCCGTCATAGGCACTTCTCAGATGATTGTGTATGTTAATAACATTCTTTATGGAGCTTGGTTTGTATTCATCAATAACCATGGGAATCATATTGGAAGAAGCACCGTCTTTAAGTGATGTAAAACTTGTAAGCT
>JAUNDK010000029.1 GCA_030526115.1 Clostridia bacterium | reverse complement strand
TCGACGCTTTCGCTTTTTTAATTTCCACAAGTAAAACTTGTGGTTGTTTATACAAGTGGAAAACGGCGACTCATTTACGAGCCGCCGCTTTATTATGTCTGTTTACTTTTTACCCTGACCGTAATATGCGTTCGGTCCGTGCTTGCGCATGTAGTGCTTGTCCTGATAGCGCTGTGGAGCAGGTTCTGCATCCCTCATAACCTGACGGGTGAGTATTGCCATCTTTGCAACTTCCTCCAGTACGACAGCATGGTAAACCGCCTGTGCGGCATCCTTTCCCCATGTGAAAGGACCGTGGCTGTGACAGATTACCGCGGGAACAGCCTTGGGGTCAATTCCTCTGTTCTTAAAGGTCTCCACTATGCTGTGGCCTGTGTTCATCTCGTAGTCCTCGTCAAGCTCCTCCTGAGTGAGATGTCTTGCACAGGGAACAGGACCGTAAAAATAATCAGCATGGGTTGTACCATAGCACGGAATGTCCTCCCCTGCCTGGGCCCAAGCTACCGCATAAGGGCTGTGGGTATGTACAATACCACCGATTTCAGGGAACATATTGTAAAGCACAAGATGGGTTTTTGTGTCGGAGGATGGATTCAGTTCACCCTCTACCTTATTGCCCTTCAGGTCCATTACGACTAAATCAGACGGCTTGAGCTTATCGTAATCAACGCCTGACGGCTTGATTACAAAGAGACCCTTCTCTCTGTCTATTCCGCTAACATTGCCCCATGTGTAGGTTACAAGCCCTCTCTCGGGGAGTTCCATATTTGCCTTATATACTTCGAGCTTTAATTCTTCCAGCATTTTACACACCTCTATATGAAAAGTTAAGTTAATTATAGTTCTATGAAAAAGTGTTTTCAAGCAGTTATCACGCTTTTTCTTGACAATTTCCTTTACAGGTTTTACATTATACAAAGTTAAATGAAAGAAGGGCAGAATTTGAAAAAAATAATAGCTTTTATCAAAAAAGAAATCGTGCTGAGTGCGGCATGGCTTCTGGCTGTAATCTCAGCGTTTTTTGTTCATCCTGATGCCGAATATCTCGACTATATCGACTGGCGAACCCTCGGCATACTGTGGGGCCTGATGGTAATTATGAAGGGACTTTCCAAAAACCATGTTTTCGACATGGCAGGTAATGCATTGCTGAAAAAGACAGGAAAAAGCCGGCAGTTATGCACCATACTCATCATGCTGTGCTTTTTCTGCAGTATGTTCATCACCAATGATGTAAGCCTTATCACCTTTGTACCATTTGCGATGATGGTATTAAAGAGCATTAATAAAGAAAATCTGATTATCCCTGTTCTGGTGCTTCAGACCATTGCGGCGAATTTAGGCAGTATGCTGACTCCGATAGGAAATCCGCAGAATCTTTTTCTTTACGGTCTCTCAGGTGCAGGCATAGGTGAATTTGTGTTAATCATGCTCCCCTACACCGTGATATCACTCCTGATGATACTGGTGGGAATAATGTTACTCCCCGGTAATAAAGAGAAAATTTCAATTGCGGGAAGCTCCGTAAAACATGAGTTCAGCAAAACTGACATAGCATTCTATTTTGTACTTTTTGTGCTTGCACTTGCGGTTGTAACAAGATTTGTTCATTACCTTGTGCTTGTGGGCGCAGTGCTTATCTATGTGCTTGTAAGTGACAGAAAACTAATTCTGAAAGCCGACTACATTCTGCTTCTCACCTTTGTGGGATTTTTCATCTTCACAGGCAACATGGCAAGAATAGACGCTGTGAGCGAAGTACTGAGCAAACTCATTTCAGGCAAGGAAATATTAGTAGGTGCGGCTGTAAGCCAGGTTATCAGCAATGTACCTGCGGCACTGTTACTCTCAGGATTTACAGAGAATTTAAGAGGACTGTTAATCGGTGTGAACATAGGCGGACTCGGAACACTTATCGCATCCATGGCAAGCCTTATCACCTACAAGGCATACTGCAACGAATATCCCGAGGGCAAGGGAAAGTTCTTCAGGCTGTTCACAGCAGAGAATATAATCGGACTTGTCGTGCTGGGAATTGCGGCGATCTTTGTGAATTAAAAATTGTTGGTATAAATTAAAAGTTTCGTCCACCTTTTCAAAGGTGGCAGGTCAAAGACAGCGTCCTTGAGCAAATTTAATGCAGGTTAGCCGAGGACAATAGCCATTGCAAAGCAATGAAGTCACAGGAGCGAAACAATCTGTGACGGACCTATTGATGACTGTAAAAACAGAACACAAAGCAAAAATGCAGACTTTCCGTTACGGAAAGCCTGCATTTTCTGTTATACCAATGTCGCTAAGTCAGGGAAAATCTCAATGCTTCTCTTGAGTATTCCGTTCATGTATGCAATGGTGATACCGTAGTTTGTGAATGGTACGCCCTGATCCATTGCGCACTTCATGCGGTATTTTACCTCTCTCTCATTGAGCATGCATCCGCCACAGTGAATTACAAGTGAATACTTGGAGAGATCATCAGGGAACTCTGTTCCACTGCAGGTCTCGATGTTGACATCGAAGCCCTTGTAGTTTCTGAGCCAGCGTGGAATTTTTACGCTGCCTATATCGTTGCACTGTCTGTGGTGGGTACATCCCTCTGCAATGAGAACTGTGTCGCCCTCTTTGATGTTCTCGATTGCGGCAACTCCCTTTACTGCTGTCTCGAGGAAGCCCTTGTATCTTGCCATGAGTATGGAGAAAGAAGTGAGAGGAATATCCTCAGGAGTGTCTGCGGCAACCTTCTTGAAAGCCTGGCTGTCTGTAATAACGAGGCTTGGCTTTTTTGCAAGGCCTGCGAGGGTCTCCTTGAGCTGAACCTCTTTGCAGTCGATGGCGATGGCATCTGTATCAAGGATATCTCTGAGTGTCTGAACCTGTGGAAGTATCATTCTGCCCTTTGGTGCTGATTCATCGATAGGTGTTACCATTACGACAAAGTCGAGAGGCTTGATTAAATCTCCGCAGATTCTCACATTCTCCTTATCTGTGACGGAGAGGCGTGCAATCTTCTCCTTGAGTTCGTTGATGTTTGTCTTATTGACAGCGGAAACATAAATCTCGTTCTCCTCCGCCTCAGGAATTTCACTTAAAAGATCGCTCTTGTTGAAAACCTTGATGTAATTGAGGTTCTTTGCCTCGAACAGGGCGATAAGCTCTTTGTCGCACTCCTTCATACCCTCTGTGGCATCCACAATGAGAACGGCTACATCTGTCTTGTTGAGAACCTGCTTTGTCTTTCTGACACGAAGTTCACCGAGCTCTCCCTCATCGTCAAAACCGGGAGTATCTATGATTACCACAGGACCCATAGGCAGAAGTTCCATTGCCTTCTGAACGGGGTCTGTTGTTGTTCCCTTTGTATCACTTACAACTGCAAGCTCCTGATTTGTAACAGCATTTACCACACTGGATTTGCCTGCGTTTCTTCTTCCGAAAAATCCGATATGTACTCTTTCACCTGATGGTACTGAATTAAGACCCATAACTCTTTCCTTTCTTTAATACAAAAGTCGGAGGCGGCTCATGTGAACCACTTTGTCCACATTTGCCTCCGTATGAAATCAGCATATCACAATATTAAGCTGATTTCAAACTTTTTCCTCCGACGGGTTTATTAATTACTTCTTGTCAAATACTGCGGATGCAGATGTAACAGGTGTGAAAATCTGCTCTGCCTGCTCATCTGTCAGCTTAACACCGAAAACTTCCTCGTAGTACTTAACTGTCTCTGCTGTGATGTCGATGTCCTCGAAAAGCTCAGGATATGCCTGCTTTGCAAGCCACATAAGTGTGATTGGTGTATCTACGCCGGGTGTGTAGGATCTGTACATACCGAGTGGCATCTTGTAGCAGTTCTCTGTCTTAACAGCCTCAATCTCACTCCAGTCGTTTGTGCCTATCTTGTTCTCGTAGAGATCCTCAGGCTTTGCCTGTGTGAAGTTTGTGATGAAGATGAGGTCAGGATTCCAGCCGTAAATCTGCTCCATGCTTACAGGTGCTGCGTTGTCCTTGTCAATCTCGTTTGCAACGTTTACAGCACCGATGGCATCGAGCCACCACTGACCGAAGAAGTGTGCACCGGAAGTAGCAATTGCTGTATCGTTATAGTTAAAGAGAACGAAAGCCTGTCTCTTTTCCTCGTCCTTGAGGTCCTTTACTCTGTCCTGAACCATCTTGTATGTCTCGTCGGAGTACTTCTTAACGATTTCTGTCTTGTCGTTCTCAGGGAATACCTGGGAGAGAAGGTCAATCCAGTTGTTGAGAGTCTCGATGGAATCGTAGTCCCACTTGTTTACGGAGAAACCGAGAGCAGGAATGCCTGCCTCTGCAAGCTTCTCTGCGAAAGCCTTATCGGAAGCACCGTAGAATACTACGTCAGGCTGGAGGGCCATAACTTCTTCGATGTTGCAGTCTGTTCCGTCTGTGAATGTTGTGGAAGCCTTGAGAATCTCAGGATAAAGCTCACCTAAAAGGCTGTTCTGAGCTGCTGTCATGGATGCAGGTGCGATACCTACGAGCTTCTCTGCTGAATCGAAGAAAATTGTAATTACGGATGGAAGTGGGTAGATGTTGCATACTACAACTCTGTTTACTTCGTATGGTACTTCAACCTCGTTGCCGAAGTGGTCTGTAATCTTGTGTGTTGTCTCTTTTGTCTCTTCTGCGCTTACTGCACATACTGCTACTGAGAAAGCCATAGCGAGCACGAGAAGAAGTGCAATGATTCTTTTTGCTGTTTTCATTTTTCTTTTTCCTTTCTGAAAATCCAAAGGGTTAATTTATAATTTCAAGGATGTTGGCCTTGATATTATCGAATTCTTTGATAAAGTCCGGAATACTGTTTTTCCATATTCTTCCGGAGAATGCGAAGTGAGGAAGGTCGAAGAACTTTGCCTCCTTCGGGCATATAGGTCTGTAAAGGGGATCTGCAATGACGATCTTTGCGTTCTCGAGAAGGGGAATAAGCTCCACCTCGTCCTCTGCCTTTATGTAACCGAATTTTCTCTCGGTGTCCACAGGACAGATTATTTTTATGTTTATACCGCACTCGTCCTTTAAAGCCTTTGCGAGGCTTCCGCTTATTACGCTCTCACCGATGATTACAATATCGGAGTCCCTGTCGTTCTCTGCGATGAGGTTAACACACTCTCTGCTCTCTGAAGCCTTATCGAGGGTCTCGATGAACTCTTTGCAGAGCTTCTCACCCATAGGACAGCACACCACATAAGGAGTGCCGAATCTCTTTTTGAGAACCTTTGCGGCAGGAAGTCCGCTCCATGAAACAACTATGTTCACATCTGCGGCACCGCTCTCGCCTATTTCATCGAGGTCTGTTCCCATAGCCCAGCCTGATATGACCTCGTAGCCGTTGTTCTCCAGCATGACTTTCAGGGATTTCTCGTAGCCTGTAATGGAGAAGTCTATCGGAGTAAGTCCGATGATATTGCAGGATTTACCCTCTCTCTTTTTCGGCTCTTTGATTACAAAATTCTCTGCGAGCATTTTGAAAGCCTTGGAAACGCCCACTGTATATGGGTGCATACCGTTGGTATTGAAACCAAAGGCGGGAATGCCTGTTCTTTTTGTGACAACCCTTGCTATGGCATCGAAGTCTGTACCTATCATCATTGGAATAGGTGTTCCGCCTATGGCGACAAATCTCGGTTTCAGTTCCTGAGCCGCCCTGACTATATCCTTTATGGACTTTTCGTCATCACCCATGACTGCATCCATCTCGCTCATGGCTGTGATATACACAGCGGAGTCCATGTCGTACCATCTTGGTTCATCGTGGGTATTGAAGGTGGAGTTACATCCGGAGGCATCGTGCATAACCGTCATGCCGCCCAGCTCGTAGAGAGCGGAGCAGAGTCCAGAAATATCCGCTGTATATGTGGAAATCTGACTTGCAACCTGTTTCATATGCAGGAACCGCACCCCCATCCCTTTATCTGAATAAGTGATTTTGCGTCTTTTTCTGTGGTGAAGGCATCTTTCATCCACTCTGCCATGGCGACTACGCCCTCATATCCGTACATACCGCCGTTTTCAATGGTATCCACATAATTATTTGAACCGATGAAGTAGGAAGCCTGCTGACCTATGGCGAGCCACTTTTCGTCCGCCTTCTCATGGTGTAAAAATCTCATCTTTGGATTTACCGTACCGTTGAGGAGTAAATCGGGATAGTTTTTCTGAAGGTACTCAAAATCCGCCTTCTCGTCGGCTGTAATGGTATCCATGTAGACTTTCTTTACATTGAAACCTGCATTAAGAAGCACCTTTGCAAGGCCCAATGGTCTTGTTACTGCGGTATAATCTATGACAACAGGTGTGTCACCTATGAGAGCCTTTGCATCCTGAAGGGCCTTTGATGCCATAGTTTTTTCTTCTGTCCATTCTTCCCTTGCGATTCCGAGTTTATCGAGAACTTTATTGAGACTCTCTGCTATCTCCTCGGAATCGTGGGAGAACGGTATGTATATGTAATCCTGTCCATGTTTTTTCTTTAATACCTTTGCCGCAGGAACAGCTGTCGGGTTGAACACAAGGTTCAACACAGCTGAGCCCATCTCCTGGAAATCCTCCCAGTTTTCGCAGTCCTGAATCTCCTTCAGCTCATATCCGTTTGCTTCGAGTATATCCCAGAATCTGCCTGTTCTGTCGGTCTTTAAGTTGTTGCCGATGAGGTTGATTCTCCTGCTGTTTTTCTCCCTCTCGTCTATGAGGGAGTACATTGTTATTCTTGTCTGCGGAATAGGCGGCATGCTTGTCTTTCTCATAATCGGATACATGTAGCCGTCTATGAAATGGAAGTCGGGGTAAGTTTCCCTTAATGTTTTGAATGTGTGCTGAAGGTCACAGCCTATAAAGGTCTGAACACAGCTTGTGTAAACCATGAAAGCCTTTGGCTTGTACGGCAGACGGCTGATGACATCTCCCACACCCTCAACTATCATCTCCTCGTTGTCACCGGAGAGCACATTGTTCTCTCGTATTGCTATGGTGGAGAAGCGGTCCTGAAGTCCCTGCTCGGCGGCTGTAAGAACAACACCGCGAAGGCATGATGCCGCACAGATGTATATGAGGTGGGTTTCCGGAACCAGCAGACCTGTGTTTACTATGTTCCAGTGACCTCTTGCAGGAGAGGAATATTCAAGTCCCGAAGGGAAAATCGCCGGAAAACCTGCCTCTGATACTTTTATTTCAACGCCCTCTTTGTCGGGCTTTTCGTGTAAATTCTTTAACATAAATCAATCCTCGGAGCTGATAAGCTCGTAAATTGTGTCGGCGAGCTTTCTGTACTCCCCTGCCATTTCGCTGTCAGGGAAAGCTTCGACAACTGTTTTGCCCATATCCTCTGCCTCCTGAACCAGCGGGCTTCTCGAGAGTATTCCGATGATATCTGAGTCTATATCATCGCAGAGGGTCTGAACCTTTTCTTCTTCGTTTGCAACATTACGCTTGTTGAGTATGATACCGCCTAAGGTTGCGTAGCCTCTGTCCTTGAAGTTGGACACTGCCATTGCAATGTTGGCCGCCGCATAAATTGCCATGTTCTCACCGCTGGATACAATGAAAACTTTATCGGCATAACCTGAGCGCATCGGCATTGAGAAACCACCGCATACAACGTCACCGAGAACATCGTAGAGTACTACATCAGGCTCATATTCTTCGTATGCACCCTTTTCCTCGAGCTTCTCGAATGCGGCTATGATTCCACGGCCTGCACAGCCGAGACCCGGTGTAGGTCCGCCGGCCTCTACGCAGACTACTCCGCCGTAGCCGATGGTTACCATGTCCTCGAGGTCGAAGTCATCGCCGTTTTCACGGACTAAATCAAGTACAGACTTGATTCTTGTGCCGCCGTGAAGGTTTGAGGTGGAGTCTGCCTTTGGGTCACAACCTATCTGCATAACCTTTAAGCCCTTGTCTGCAAGTGCCGCTGACATATTTGAAACTGTGGTGGACTTTCCTATTCCACCTTTACCATATACTGCTATTTTAACCATAAATACTCCTTATTTTGCGAAAGTCGCCTTTACGCTCACACCAAGCCTTGCAAGCTCGTCACACATACGCTGAATTTCAGCCTTTGGAGCGTCCATTGTTATGTTGATTATATTTACGCCGGCTTTTCTGTAAGGCATGCCCATTCTGCCGACAAGATATTTATTATAGGTATGAAGTATGCCGTTAATCTTCTCTGCAAATTCGCTGTTGTTGAATATGAGAGAAACAACCGCAATCCCGTTTTCTTCGTTCTGCTCCAGCTCCTCTGTGAGGGAAGAAACAGCTCTTTTGGCAACGCTTAAAGGAATTACATTTCTCACCACATTGCTGTCTGTCTCAATCTCACCGATAACAGCCTTTACTCCGAAGGCCTTTTCTATGTTCTCCTCGGTGACAACATCCCTTGTTCTTCCGAACATATAGGAGCCGTCACGGCAAAGGATGAAGCTCTTGTTTGCCCTCTGAAGTGCGTGGGCAGGGTAATGAGTGTTGAATATACAGGTCATGCCTGAGTTTGCCAGCTTTGACATGGTCTCGAGGACTATGAGCTGATTTTTGAAGTCGAGGTTGCTCTCAGGCTCATCGAGTATGAGTATCTGCGGATCTGCCGCCAGAGCTCTTGCGATGAGTACCATCTGAAGTTCACCGCCGCTTATCTGTGAGCATTTTTTGTTGAGGAGCTTCTCGATGTGCATCTGCTTTGCCAGCTCTCTAACCTTGAGTATATCCTCTTCCTTTGGTTTTGCGAAAGTTGAAAGGTGGCTGGATCTGCCTAAAAGTATCATCTCCTCGCAGGTGTAGGAGGCTGTTACATTCCTCGCCTGGGGAACATAGGCTATCTTCTGCCAGAGCTTTTTCTGGGGTATCTCCCTGATATTCTCGCCGTCGAGTGTAGATTTGCCCTCATGCCATTTGAGGAAACCCATCATACAGCGAAGCATGGTGGTTTTTCCCGCACCGTTGGGGCCGAGCACAGCGATTAAATCTCCGCTCTGTGCCTCAAGGTTTACTTTGTTCAATACTGTTCTTGATTTATCGTAAGCGAAAACACCGTTTTCTATTTTCAGGGTCATAAGCTCCATCCTCCGCTTTTTCTCATGAGGATGATGAAGAACGGCGCACCGATTATCGCTGTCAGAATAGAAACAGGAATCTCTGAAGCTGAGATTGTTCTTGCAAGAGTATCGACTACTATCATGAACACCGCACCTACGCTTATGGATGCGGGAATCAGGCTCAGGTGATTGTTACCGAACTTCATTCTGCACATGTGAGGCACGAGAAGTCCTACCCAGCCGACCTGACCGCACATGGATACACAGGAAGCTGTCATCGCTGTTGCACATACTATTGTCACACCACGAAGAACATTTAGGTTTGTTCCGCTTGCCCTTGCCTCGTCATCGCCGAGGGGGAGTATGTTAAGTCTCCACCTTAAAAGATAGAGTATGAGTATGCCGACTATAATCATAGGTGAGCCGAGGGCAAGCTGTTCATAGCCTGCGCTGTCAAGACTGCCCATGAGCCAGTAGGTAATGGCAGGAAGTTCTGACTCCGTATCCGCACAGAATTTTACGAGGGATACAAGGGATGAGAACAGTGATCCTATCATAATACCCGAAAGCACAACAGTGCTTAAGCCCTTGCCCTTTCCGCTGCCTGCGAGCCATGTCAGTGTGACCGCCAAAGCACCGAAGAAAAGTGAAGTGAGCTGAATTCCGATTAAATTTGCACCGAGCAGGATGCCGAGGGCAGCACCGAAGCTGGAACCTGCCGCAACACCTAAAGTATCGGGAGTTGCAAGGGGATTTGAGAAAAGGCTCTGAAAAGCACATCCGGCAACAGAAAGTCCTGCACCTGCAAGAGCGGCGAGTATTATACGGGGAAGTCTTATCTTCCAGAGTACAATCTCGTTTGTGGCGGCTATGCCCTCTCCGCCGTTAAGCTTTGCAAAAAGTGATGTGAGCACATCCCCTGCCGGAATTGATATTCTGCCCATGCCGAGGGCGAAAATTCCCACAACAACCGGTGCAATTAAAAGTACTATTTTCCACGGTACACTGAGGGTACCACTTACCTTAAGCTTCTTCATCTGTTTCAAAATTTGAGTATGCTGTCTTTACCTGTACGCCCTTGAGTCCGCCGATTTTGCCTGAAAGTGCGCTGATTATCGGCTGTGGTGCGTCTATTGCTATGCTGATGATGTTTATGTTCTTCTCACGGTAAGGTATGCCCATTCTGCCTATTATGTACTGTCCGTACTCGTGAAGCACTGCATTTACCTCTGCCGCTGACTCTGCGTCTTCAATAATAATTCCGATAACAGCTACTCTTGTTGCCATTTTTAGTCCTCCTGAAAATAAAAAATGCGCCCTATCAAAAGGCGCAGTTATACCAAAATATGAACCTGTTCTTTTTATCTCGCTTCGTCCTTACTTATGGGTTCGGTACTCAGTTTAATGAATATTACAGGCAATTTCAATTTTCTGCGACCTTTTATCTCAACCAAAGTTTTGATATCAGTATCTTTGTCAATATTTTAACATAGTGAGTATATCAAATCAAGAATAATTCTTATTTCAAAGCAAATATGGAATATGGCACATATTTCGGCATTAAAATATGTGCATCTTCACTTATGGAAAATGCACATATAAAAGTCTTATGTATGTTCGGTTTCACCAATCTGAACCATCTTGAAGCCCTCGCCGTGAACCTCATGGGATTCCACTATGATAAAGAAGGACTGGGGATCCGCCTCCTTTACTTTTCTGCGAAGATCGTACATCTCTTTGCTGTTGCTGGCACACATTACAACGCCCTTTTCGTCACCCTTGTAACCGCCGTTTGCCCTGAGTACCGTGGTACCTCTCTGACAGCAGTCATCAATGATTTTACAGAGCTCTCTTGCATGGTCTGTTACAATAAAGGCGACCTTGCCTGCGTTTTTGCCGTACATTATCTTATCGACGGCTATGGAGAATATGAAGCTTACTATGGCACCGTAGATTATTCCGTCCACATCTCTGAAGATGAATCCGCCGATGAGGATTATCGCCATATCCGAAGCGAAAATTATATTACCCATGGCAAGGTGGGGGTTCTTTGCCTTGATCGCCATAACCACGAAGTCCGCACCGCCTGTGGAGGAATTTCTGATGTAGATAAGCGCATATCCAATACCGGCAAACACGCCTGTACAAAGGGCTGCAAGAAGCCTGCTTCCCTCATAATACGGGAACAGCGGTGCCACATAGTCTATGAACACCGATGAGATGAGCATACACCTTATGGAACTTATAAAGAACTTTCTGCCGAGCAGTCTATAGCATACTATCGCCAGAGGTATGTTCATGAGTATGGTGGAAAAGCCTATAGGCACATTGAACAGCCTGTATAGTATGATGGAAATTCCCGAAAATCCCGTCATGGGGAATTCCGCATGCACGGCAAAGTTTACTATTCCTATGGCAATGAAAATACTGCCGATAACCTCCCACATAATCTGCACGGATAATTCTTTTATGTAATTAAGAGTTTTTTCTTTTTTCATGTTATTACCTCCAAATAACAGAAAAAGCGCCTGCATATTATGAATATAATACGCAAACGCTCTTTTATTGGGTATATTTTATTACTTTGATACATGCTTGTCAACCTTGATATAAGAAAATCCCTCTCCACCGAAACAGAGAGGGATATATAATCAGATTATTTTATCTACTTCATAAACGGATTTTACATAAATCTTGAAGGACTTTAGCCAGTCTTCGATGCAGTTGACTTCATCGGGACCGTGGGCTCCGCCGTGACCCTCAGGGAGGAAATCAGGCTTGTGTCCGCCGTGCATGAATCCGGGGCCGAAGCTCATTGCGTTTGGAATTACACGGCTGTATGTTCCGCCGCCCATTGCATAAGCCTCTGCGCTCTCGCCTGTGAGCTCATTGTAAACACCGAGGAGAGTTTTAACCTTAGGATCTTCACGGCTGATGTAATACGGCTTTGCTACATCAACATTGATAAGACGGCAACCGAACTTCTCACCCTGAGCCTTGAGCTGTGCCTCGAGGAACTCTGCTGTAGTGGAATGTGGCCAGCGGATGTCAATCTCGAGCTGATACTCGTCTCCGTGATTTCTGATTACACCTGAATTGATTGTGAGCTTGCCGATTTCTTCATCGTCCTTGTCGATTCCACAGCCCTCACCGTATGGTGACCAGAAGGATTCTGCAATGAACTTAACACCGTTGAGGTCAAGTCCTGCCTCATCCTCGAGCTTTGAAGCCACCTGACAGAGATAAACAAGAGCGTTCTTCTTTCCGTCAGGGGATGCGGCATGACCGCCCTTACCGAAGGCTGTAATCTTTACATTGCCGTTATCGTCCTCGAGCTTTACATCTTCCACGCCTGCGAGAATCTCGCCTGCCTTCTCAAGGCTTACTCCGTTTACTGTCATTGTAGCCTCGTCCGGAATGGCGTTTCTTACATTACCTGCGAAAATATCAACGATATTCTTTCCTGCGGGAATTCTGTATGCGGCATCAAAACCACCCTTCTGGGCGAAGCATACTGGGAAACCGCAGTCGGCAACTATGCTGAACTTCGGAACTTTGCCCTTGTACTCGTTTACATACCACTTGAAATCATCCATGCCTGTCTCTTCAGCAAGACCTGCCATGAGACGAAGTGTGTTCTTAAGGGGAATATTATTCTCCTTGAAGAAGCGCATTAAGAAAAGGCAGGAAATTGTCGGACCCTTGTCGTCACTTACACCACGACCGATTAAAAAGCCGTTCTCCTCGTGCATCTCATAAGGTGCATACTTCCAGTGCTGGCCTTCAGGCACAACATCGAGATGGCATGCAAAGCCGATTTCCTCGTCGCTGTCACCGTAAATGATAGAGCCTGTGTAACCCTCGTGGTTCTCTGTTTTGAAACCGTAGTACTCGCCTCTTTCAAGCGCAAAGTCGAGCATTCTCTTGCACTCAGGGCCGTAAGGTGCGCCCTGCGCTGCGAGGTCTGCCCTGGAAACAGATGGAATTGCCACCCATTTCCCCAGTTCTTCTATCATTTCATCTTTATGAGCGGCTGTCCACTCATCAAGAAGAATATCAAATTCTTTATTGGTCATGAAAAATCACTCCTTAAAACAATATGCAAGTATTGTATCACAATCCTGCATTTTATACAAGGTCTATTATTTTCTCCAGCTTTGCCTTGAAACTGATTTTTCTGTTTGTGGATAAATCATCAAACTTGATAATATAGCAGTTTTTGTTTCGGTCCACCTCTATAACCGTACCGTCACCCATAATGTTATGCCTTACCCTGTCGCCTGTTTCGATGTCAAGGTTTGCGGCAGATGAGCTCAATGTTAAATCTGAGGCATTGATATACTGCTGTGCCTCACCCACCATAAGGGGATCGAGTTCAACTTTGTAATCGAGCAGTTCTTTGTCTATGTTGAAGATGAATCTTGAAGGATAACGGAATGAGCCGTCAAGATTCTTACCCTCGCTGTCGGTTATGTAAAGTCCGTCCATGGCTCTTGTGGCGGCAACGAAAGCAAGTCTTCTCTCCTCCTCCATTGCCTCTTTTGATGAGGTTTTGCGTGACGGGAAAATTCCCTCGTTCATATCTACCATGAAAACATAAGGGAACTCGAGGCCCTTTGCCGTGTGAACCGTCATCATTTTTACGCATCCGTCGGAATCGGGTACATCTGTGTTTGTCATGAGAGCTACCCTGTCGAGGTAATCCTCGGGACGGCACTCCTCGCCACAGCTGTCCTCGTAGTCCATTATGGCCTGCTTAAGCTCAGCAAGATTATCGAGCCTGTTCTGACCGCCCTCAAGGCGAAGCATCTCCTCGTAACCGCTTCTGTCCATTACAAAAGTCAGCATATCAGATAGGGTCATGCGGGTGTAGCATGAGGCAAAGTCCTCTATCATCTGAATGAAATTTCTCGCCTTTGTGCCGTGGAAAATATCATCGTCAATGGTTCTCTGCAGTGCGGTGTATAAAGTACAGTTATTCTCAAGGGCATAATCACGAAGAAAAGCCATGCGCTTTTCACCTATGTTGCGCTTCGGGGTGTTGACTATTCTCGTGAAGGATAAATCATCTTTATAGATTATCATACGAAGGTATGAAAGGGCATCTTTAATCTCCATGCGCTCGAAAAACTGAACACCGCTGTAAATGGTGTAGTTAATCTCATTTTTAAGGAATACATCCTCCAGCTGTCGTGAAAGATAGTGGGCTCTGTAAAGTATGGCTATATCATGCAGGGCAACGCCTTTATCCTGAAGTTCCTTTATCTCGTGGGCTATGAACTGTGCCTCCTGCTCGCCTGTGTCGGCATGGAAATAAACGGGAACTATGCTCTCGTCCTTCATGGATATGAGATCTTTCGGAACTCGGTTTATGTTCTTTGAAATGAGGGAGTTTGCCGCCGCAAGAATCTGCGGTGTGGAGCGGTAGTTCTGGTTCATCATTATGGTGCGTACATTGGGGAACTCCTTGTCGAATTCCATGATATACTTAACATTTGCACCACGCCATGTGTAAATGGTCTGATCGGGATCACCCACTACAAAGAGGTTGCCGTGCATGGGACAGAGTTCTTTCATCAGGCGGTACTGAAGTCCGTCTATGTCCTGATACTCATCCACCATGATATACTCGAGACGTTCCTGCCATTTGAGTTTTGTCTCCTCGCTGATTCTGAAAATGTACAGAACGAAATTGATTAAATCGTTGTAGTCAAGGGCAAAGCACTTTTTCTCCTGATATACATAACCCCAGAAGATAATGTCATCGGGGTTTGTCGCCTGCATGTATTTGTCGTGAAGCTCATCTATGGATAAGCTTAGCATGGGTTCGTAATACTCCGGCTCTGTGAGGCACTTCTTCATCTCTATCATGTCCCTTGCCTGTGAGAAGGTTCTGTGGCGCATGGTGAGCCCTCTCTCCTCATAGACAACGCTGAGCATGGCATCTATGTCCATGTTATCGAGGACAACGAAATTCTTGGGATAATGAACTATGTTGATATCCTCGTGCAGTACAGTGTCGCAGAAGCTGTGGAAGGTGCTTATGTAGGCTGTGTCGGAATCCGCAGAAAGGCGACGGATACGCTTGCGCATCTCGTTTGCGGATTTGTTTGTAAATGTCACGCAGAGTATATTCTCAGGGAGTATGCCCATCTCATTGACAAGGTAGGCGTATCTGTGGGCAAGAGCTCTGGTTTTGCCTGAGCCTGCACCGGCAATAACACGAATATAACCCTCTGTGGCGGTTACTGCTTCCCTTTGTGCGTGGTTAAGTCCTGATAATATCATATTCACCCTCCGTCCATTGTAGTTATGGCTATTATAGCAGATTATGAGGGAAAAATAAAGAGAAATTCGAAAGTTTGTTCTAATTAAACAAGTTATGTTGGAGAATTTAAAGCTTGTGAGTTTGGGCAAAGCCCAATCAAATCAGTTGCCGTATCAAATCAGAAGAACAAACAGAGCGAAGCTCTGAACAGAAAAAAGGTAGTCGAAACAGCGAAGTGTCTTTCGACGGACCTCCTTATCAAATTCGGAATTAAGAAGTCATGATTAGGAATTATTGATATATAGGTAAACTTCACCTTAAGCAAAAAGAACCTTCCCTTTCGGAAAAGCTCTCTGAATTGCGTAATATTTGTTTTTTTCTTGGGTAGTCTGATGCAGGAGGTTCGTCAGAATCGCGCATCTGTTTTACAGATAGCGACTCTCTGACTATGTTTCTTTTGTTGCAATGCTTTGCATTGCGTTAATTTCCTGGGGTTACTGTCATCAGACTTGCGCAAGGGCTCTGCCCTAGACCCGCAACCTTTTGTAAAAGGTTGACGAAAACTCTTAAATTATGTCAACAAGTCTTAACTCTTAATTCCGAATTAATATTCCACCTTCACCCATGTCTTCTCTTCGCTGGACTTGAAGCATGCTGCGATAGCCGCAAGTGTATTGTGACCGTCCTGTCCTGTGATGAGCGGTGTTCTGTTCTCAAGTATGGAAGAAATGAACTCATCGATAATTCCGGAGCTTGTCTGGTTATCGTTTGTCTGCATTCTGGAAACAGTGTACTTTACTGTTGTGTGGTCTCTCATCTCGAGAACGATATCATCGGCATAGTCACCGAAAATCTTCATAACACCCTTTGTACCGTAGATAATTGTGGAGTTATCCTCTCCGCCGTAGTTTGTCCATGCAACGTGCATGATTCCCGGTACGCCGTTGTCCATCTTGAAGAATACCATGGCATTATCATCAACACCGATGAGGTTTCCGTCAGGACCTCTCTTATCGAGTGTCATGATATAGGAGTTAACCTCCTCAATCTCGTGGCCTAAAAGGAAACGGATGATGTCGATCTTGTGGGCACCGAGGTCACCCATTGCGCCAAACTGTGCCTTGGTCTTATCAAAGAACCATGTAGTGTTGTTATTTGTGATGGACCAGGTCTCAGGACCGGAGTGCTTGAAGTTTGACTGGAAGGAGATAATATCACCGATAGCGCCGGACTCGAGAACTTCCTTTGCTCTCTTGTGAGTAGGGTTGAGTCTCTGGTTGTGACCTATCATGAGGATTTTGCCTTTCTCCTCTGCCTTCTCCATCATCTTTCTGGAATCAGCAGGATCGAGGGCCATTGGCTTCTCGCAGAGAACATGCTTGCCTGCCTCGAGTGCCTTCATGGAGTACTCGGCATGAGTGAAGTTTGGTGAACAAATGGATACTGCCTCAATCTCAGAATCGCTTAAAAGCTCATCCACGCTTGTGTAAGCCTTACAGCCGATAGCCATTGCTATCTGAATGCATCTCTGCTGGTCGAAATCATAAACACCTACAATCTCCGCATTCTGGTTCTCATCATACTCAGGTGCATGTCTGAGCTGGGCGATTTTACCGCAACCGATAATACCGACCTTTACTTTCTTTGTGTTCTTCGCTGAAACATTGAAATTAAGTGCCATTGTTTTACTCCTGTATATATAAATCTTTTAATTATCTGTCAACATAAACTGTATCCACACGAACCTCTCGTCTTGGAAGCTCCGGGGCTTTTATTCTTGAGAGTGCCATGCTTACCGCCTCAACACCTATTCTGTCGGTATCAAGGGTGACGCTGGAAATCTGCGGTGATAACATTCTTGCAATGGTATCGTCATAGCCTGCAATCATTACATCGTCAGGCACACGGATGTTTTTCTCGTAAAGATACTGCATAAGTCCTGCCGCAAGAATATCCGATGTGCAGAAAACGGAATCAAAGTCAACTCCGCCGGAAATAAGCTTCTCCGCCGCCATTCTTCCGTCCTCGAGGCCGTAACCGTCGGTGAAACATATTCTGCTTTCATTCACTTCTATATTCATTTCATCGAGGGCTGCGAGGTAACCCTCGTATCTCTCCCTCTCTACATATGTGTGAGGAAGTGCGGATATAGGCAGACCCACAAAAGCGGGCTTTACTGCGCCTTTTCTTATCATACCCTTTACTGCGGTTTTTGCTCCGTCACGGTCGTTTATATACACGCCGTCAACCTTTGGAATTTCGAGACAGCGTTCTATCATAACAACGGGAATTCCCGCATTCTGAACCTTCTCAATAAGGGCAACGTCAATATCCCATATGGAGATAATCATGAGGGCATCAACTTTTCTTGAGATGAACTCATCGATATCCTGACTTACATCTCTGCGGTAGCTGGTTACGACAAAAGTATTATAGCCTGCCGCCTCCACAGCCTTGGAAATTCCGTTGGCAATGGATACAAAAACCTGATTGGTATTAAAGCGCATGAACACGCCTATGAGCTTTGACTCTCCGCCCTTGAGGCTTCTTGCCATTTTATTTGGAACATAGCCGAGCTTCTGTATTGCCGCAAGAACTCTCTCCCTTTTTTCGTCGCTTACATAACCGCCGTTGATTACTCTGCCGACTGTGGTTAATGCAACGCCTGCCTCTTTGGCTACATCTGACATTGTGGAATTAGCCATATTACCCCTCCGGATTGTGTGAAAACTACTATGGTATCGTTTTCATAGCTTAGTTATAATAACATGAAATCGTTTCCATGTCAAGGATAGGGGGTAAAAAAAGCACCGGACATAAAATCCGATGCTTTATAAAACTTATTCTGCTTTAGCCTCTTCAGGCTTGCTTTCCTTTTCTACCTTCTCGAGCCAGATATCGGCAATTTCGATAGCCGCCCAGAGGCCCTCTTTGTCGGCACGCTTCGCAATCATCTTTGCGGGAGGTGTTGCAGGGTCTGTTGCGAGAAGCTGAACATGTACTCTGTCAGCAACCTCGAGGCCGTTAACCTCTTTCTTTGACTTGATATCAAGCATTGCGACGTAAGCGCCCTTCATGCTTCCGTAGTAGATTTTATCGCCGGAGCGAACCAGTGGTCTGCCCTTATATGTTGGAAATTTCATTTTAATCATCCTTTCGTTTTTGCTTTATTCACCCAAAAAATATATCACACTATTCCTTTGTTTTATCATAATAACACAAAAACAGCTTAAATAAAACATATTTTTGCAATAATTTACAATAAATACATAAAAAAGGCTGTCCGAATAAACGGACAGCCCGAATGTTAAGGTTTTATCTTACCCCAAGATAGCTTCTGACAAGGTCCTTCAGCAGCTCGTCTCTGTCAATTCTGCGAATGAGTGAACGGGCGTTCTTGTGGGTTGTGATATAGGTAGGATCTTCTGAAAGAATGTATCCCACCAGCTGGCTCACAGGATTATAACCTTTTTCCGAAAGGGCATCATATACCGCTTTGAGTATGATTCTCTGGTCCTCTTCTTTTATATCCTCAAAAGAAAACGGCTGAGTTGCGTCCTTCTGAAAATCTGCCATAGAGAGACACCTCCTTTTTTCATTTATCCTATAATAACTGAAAAGATTTTATTTTGCAATAGATAATTATGAACTTATTATCAACTGAATGTGATAATTATGTTACGGGATGTTTAAAACACCCGAATCAGCTGCGGATTTCGATCTCGTACTGCTTCTTGAGGTTCTTGAGTATCTTCTTTACATAGCCGTCAACTGTATCTGCGCCGAAGGCCTCTCCCTTTGGTGCGAATACAACTGTGAACGCCATGCTCTTCTTGCCCTCGCCAATCTGTGCGCCCTCGTAAACATCGAAGAGCTTAATGGACTTGACGAACTGGCAGGAAGAAGCGATTACTTCCTCAACCTGTCCGCAGGTAATCTCCTTATCCATAACAAGAGCGAGGTCACGCTTCTCGTCTGCGAATACAGGGAGCGGCTCGTATGCGGGAACTCTGCCGTACCACTGAGATACAGTTCTTAAGTCAATCTCCATTACATAAGCAGGGTTCTTCATGTCGAGGTCATCCTGAATCTCGTATCTAACCTTACCGAGGTAACCGATCTCGATGCCTTCGCACTTGATTACAGCTGCCTGATATGGGTGGAGGAAAGGCTTCTCTGTCTTTTCATATGTGAACTTGAGTGAAAGTGTCTCAGCAACCTTCTCTGCGATTCCCTTCATGGTGAAGAAGTCCTCTTTCTCGCCGAATACACCTGCGCAGAGTGTTTCTCTCTCGTCAGGATACTCTGTAAGCGGGAGATCCTTTGCGATGAACTTGTTACCGAGCTCGAAGAGTCTGCCCTCGTAGTTGCCGCGCTTCTGGTTTCTTGCAATGGCATTGAGCATTGAAGGAACGAGAGTTGTTCTCATGAGAGAGAGATCCTCGTTGATTGGGTTCATGAGACGGATTGCGTGTCTCTCAGGAGCATCCTCAGGAAGGCGAATCATGTTGAGATCATTTGGTGAGAAGAATGAGTAGTGAATACACTCATAAGCACCTGTTGTGAGGAGAGCCTTCTTAATCCTGAGCTCTGTCTTCTGACGAAGATTGAGTCCGCCTGCTGTAACAGCGGCTGTTGGCATGAATGTGGAAACAATGTGGTCATAGCCGTACATACGGATAACTTCTTCGGCAACATCCGGGTAATCTGCCATATCCTCACGGTATGCCGGAACATGGAGAGTGAGCTCGTCACCGTTTACCTCAGGTGCGAAGCAGAGGTTTGTAAGAATACGGATGATATCCTCGTCAGGAACCTTGATACCGAGAACGGCATTAACCTTGCTGATGCTTACCTTCATCTCTGTAGGCTCGAGGGAGTTACCTGTGTTTACATCCACATGAGTGGAGGAAACCTTACCGCAGCCGAGCTCCTCAATGAGGTGGCAGGCTCTTCTGAGAGCCATGTCTGTTGCGTACTCGTCAACACCCTTGCTGTATCTTGCGCTGGAATCGGAAACCTGGCCGAGAGCACGGGAGGACTTTCTGATGTTGTCACGGGCAAACTTTGCGGACTCGAACATAACCTCTGTTGTTGTGTCACGAATCTCGGAGTTGAGACCGCCCATGATACCTGCAAGTGCAACAGGCTTTACGCCGTCGCAGATAACGAGGTTATTATCTGTGAGTGTGAACTCCTTCTCGTCGAGAGTTGTAATCTTCTCGCCGTTGTTTGCACGTCTTACGTTAATTGCATTACCCTCGAGGAAGTTGCAGTCGAATGCGTGCATTGGCTGACCGAGCTCCATGAGGATGTAGTTTGTGATGTCAACGATGTTGGAGATGGAACCGATGCCTACAAGAGCAAGTCTTCTCTTCATCCATGCAGGGGATTCACCCATCTTTACATCATAGATATAATGAGCGGAATATCTTGGGCAGAGGTCCGGTGCATCAACTGTAACATTGAAGCCTTCCTTTACAACTTCTGTTGCTGTGAAATCTGTTGCAGGCATTTTTACTTCCTGACCGAGGATTGCCGCAACCTCTCTTGCCATACCGAAGATGGACTGGCAGTCAGGTCTGTTTGCTGTGATGGATACATCGAAGATGTAATCATCCATACCGAGGATAGGCTTTACGTCTGCACCGATCGGAGCATCTTCAGGAAGAACGAGAAGGCCGTTGTAGCCTGCACCCGGATAGTGGTCCTCTGTGAGACCGAGCTCTGTACCGGAGCAGAGCATACCCTGGGACTCGTAGCCGCGGAGCTTGCCCTTCTTGATTGTCATGACACCCTCGATAGTCTTGTGGTCCTTTGCTGTTGCGTAAACCTGTGCGCCGATGAGGGCAACAGGGAACTTTCCTCCTGCGCATACATTGTCGGCACCGCAGCAGATCTGCCACTTGCCGTGTGCGCCTGTATCAACCTTACATACATGAAGGTGAGTTTCGGGAATAGGCTCGCACTCCTCAACATAACCTACAACAACATTGGAGATATCCTTGCCTACCTCGATAAGCTCCTCAACCTCGAAACCGGAATCGAAAAGCTTCTTCTCCAGTTCCTCAGGAGCAATGTTTACATCTACATATTCTTTAAGCCAGCTAAGTGGTAATAACATATCTTAATCTTCCTTTCTATCAGTCGTTATCGTTAAGCTGAGAGAGAACTCTCAGGTCTGATTCAAACAGGTGCTTGATATTGTTAATGCCATACTTAAGCATAGCAGCTCTTTCAATACCGATACCGAAGGCGAAACCGGAGTACTCATCACTGTCGATTCCGCAGTTCTCGAGAACCTTCTTGTTTACAACGCCTGCACCGAGAACCTCAATCCAGCCTGTGCCCTTGCAGAGCTTACAGCCTGTGCCGCCGCATGAGAAGCATGAGCAGTCAACCTCAACACTTGGCTCTGTGAATGGGAAGTAGGAAGGACGAAGTCTTGTCTTAACCTCTTCACCGAAGATTCTCTGAACAAAGAGATCAAGCATACCCTTGAGGTCGCAGAGTGTGATTCCCTTATCAACTACAAGACCCTCGAGCTGTGTGAACATCGGGGAATGAGTTGCGTCGTCATCGGAACGGAAAACCTTACCCGGGGAAACAATCTTAATCGGTGGCTTCTGAGCCTCCATTACGTGAATCTGACCTGCGGATGTCTGAGTTCTTAAAAGGAACTCAGGGGAAAGATAGAAAGTATCCTGCATATCTCTTGCAGGGTGGTCGGCAGGTGTGTTGAGAGCTGTGAAGTTGTAGTAATCGTTCTCAATCTCTGTACCCTCGAATACATCGAAGCCCATGGAAGCGAAGATGTCGATTAGCTGATTTCTCATCTGAGTGATTGGGTGAAGATTACCGCTTACGTTCTCCTCTGCCGGCATTGTGATATCGATTTTCTCGGATGCGTACTTTGCATCCATTTCCTTTGCCTTTAAGGCAACATCGAGCTCATCGAAAAGAGCCTGAGCCCATGTCTTTAACTCGTTTACGAGCTTACCGTAGTCACCACGGCTCTCCTTCGGAATATCCTTCATGCCCTTCATGAGGCTTCCGATAAGTCCTGATTTACCGTCCATGACATTCTTCTTGTACTCATAGACAGCTCTTGAATTCTCAAGATTTGCTGAGCCTTCTTCTATCTCTTTCTTGATAGCGACAAGGCGTTCGTTTAATGCACTGAGTTCCTGCATTTTTCTTTCCTCCGTAAAATATATTTATGGGTATAATACTGAATTATAATATATGTAAAGACGGTTACCCGCCCGGTTAGCTGAATAAAAAAGCCCATAGTGACATAAAATCACTATGGGACGAAATTATCCGTGGTACCACCCATATTCGGCAGAATGCTTCTGCCCTCTTTTCAGTCTTAACGTGACATATCCCGTCACAGCCTACTCGATAAACTTTAAGCTGTGCCACTCCAAAGGGAACTTCACCGATTCTTTCACGAGCTCCGCTTTCAGCCGCTGACGGGGCATCTCTTTCGTGCAGTTTATCCGCTACTTTTCTTTTTCACAGTGTGTAGAAGATAGTTTAACACAACGAAACGGGAAAATCAAGATAAATTAAGAATTAAGAAGCAGAATTAACAACTAATGACAGAACAAAACAAAAAGGCAAAGCCTGTCTTTTACAACAAACTTTGCCTTGAAAATCTATTTAAAATCAGAAGAATTCAATCTTAATTCCGAATTGGAATCAGTTTCTTCTGTCTCTCTTGAAACCGCCGTCTCTTCTTGGTCTGTCGCTCTTTCTTGGAGCATCGGAGATTGTGTTCTCAGGAACAGCACCGTCGAGGTCGATCATAGCATCACGAATGGAGAGGTTGAGTCTGCCCTTGTCGTCAATCTCAAGAACCTTAACCTTAACGATGTCACCCTCGTTTACTACGTCTCTTACGTTCTCTGTTCTCTTAACGTCGAGTCTGGAAACGTGAACAAGACCTTCCTTGCCCGGAGCAATCTCAACGAATGCACCGAAGTCCATGATTCTTGTTACCTTACCTGTGTAGTATGTGCCCGGCTCAGGATCGTTAACGATTGTGTTGATAATATCGAGAGCACGCTGGCAGTTCTCGAGGCTGATGCCGTTGATGAAGCAGCTTCCGTCGTCATCGATGTTGATCTCAACACCGCACTCAGCTGTAATCTTCTGGATAACCTTTCCGCCTGTGCCGATAACCTCACGGATCTTGTCAACAGGAACTGTTGTGGAGAGCATCTTCGGAGCATACTCGGAAAGCTCAGGTCTTACCTCAGGGATAGCCTTGAGCATGATCTCATCGAGGATGTAGATTCTTGCCTTGTGTGTCTTTTCGAAAGCCTGCTTGATGATTTCAGGTGTAAGACCGTCAATCTTGAGGTCCATCTGAATAGCTGTGATACCCTTGTGTGTACCTGCTACCTTGAAGTCCATGTCGCCGAAGAAATCCTCGAGACCCTGAATATCAACCATTGTATCCCATTTGTCACCCTCTGTGATAAGACCACAGGAGATACCTGCAACAGGAGCCTTAATCGGAACACCTGCAGCCATGAGTGCGAGTGTGGAACCGCAGATGGAACCCTGAGATGTGGAACCGTTGGAGGAAAGAACCTCGGAAACGAGTCTGATTGTGTATGGGAATTCCTCTACGGATGGAATTACAGGAACGAGAGCTCTCTCTGCGAGGGCACCGTGACCTACTTCACGTCTTCCCGGGCCTCTTGAAGGCTTTGTCTCACCTACGGAGTAGGATGGGAAGTTGTAGTGGTGAATATATCTCTTGCTCTCCTCGTCGTCAATGCCGTCGAAGAGCTGGTTGTCTCTGATGGAACCGAGTGTTGCGATTGTGAGAACCTGAGTCTGGCCTCTTGTGAACATACCGGAACCGTGAACTCTTGGGAGGAGGTCAACCTCGGCTGCGAGCGGACGGATATCATCCATGCCACGGCCGTCGACTCTCTTCTTCTCGTCGAGGAGCCATCTTCTTACAACGAACTTCTGAGTCTTGTAGAGGCACTCGTCAATCTTAGCCTCCTGCTCAGGATAAAGCTCGTCGAACTTCTCGTGAACCTTCTCGTAAACAGGCTTGAGTCTCTCGTCACGAACGAGCTTGTCATCTGTATCGAGGGCGAACTTGATGTCTTCGATAGCGAAGTCCTTGATAGCCTCGAACATATCGTGGTCAGGCTCGTTGGATGGGTACTCGAACTTTGCCTTGCCGATCTCGTCTCTGATGCCCTTGATGAACTCGATGATCTTCTGGTTCTCCTCGTGACCGAACATGATACCTGCGAGCATATCCTCGTCGGAAATCTCGTTTGCACCTGCCTCGATCATGGCAATCTTCTTATCTGTGGAAGCAACTGTTACAGCCATCTCGGAAACTTTTCTCTGCTCCTGAGTTGGGTTGATAACGAACTCACCGTTTACTCTGCCGACGGAAACACCGGAGATTGGTCCGTTCCATGGAATATCGGAAATGGAGAGAGCTACGGATGTACCGACCATAGCTGCAATCTCAGGGGAGCAGTCGTGGTCAACGGACATAACTGTTGCAACGATGGAAACATCGTTTCTCATATCCTTAGGGAAAAGTGGTCTGATTGGTCTGTCAATCATACGGCAGACGAGGATAGCCTTATCAGTAGGTCTGCCCTCTCTCTTTGTGTAGGAGCCCGGAATCTTACCTACGGAGTAGAGCTTCTCCTCGAAGTCAACGGAAAGAGGGAAGAAATCTACGCCGTCTCTTGGCTTTGGAGCTGCTGTTGCGGCAACGTGAACTGTTGTCTCGCCGTAACGGACAAGGCACTCACCGTTAGCGAGCTGTGCCATTTTACCTGTCTCGATTACGAGTGGTCTGCCTGCGAATACTGTTTCAAATTTTCTGAAATTCTCAAACATCTGCATATTTCCTTTCTTGAATGAATCCCGGAAATCGGCAATGCTGTTCTGTTTAACAATAAAACCAGCACTCTGAAAACTGCAAAGGGCTCGTTTCACTGCTAAACAGGGTAAAGAACTGCCGAAATCCGCATGTTTAAAGTTAATCAATTTATTTTATCATAAAATGAAAAAAATACAAGTATTATTTGGTTTTTAGTTGTGGTCTTTCGGTTTGTGATAATCATCCCCGTTTGTTTACCATAGCTTCAGTTTTCGGGATGTTTTTTCTCTATCTCACCCGAAAGGACAAGTTCCCTCAGGGCATAGCATGCCTGAATATTATACTTATCACCCATCTCACAGAGTTCGTTCACAGCATCAATATATTTTCTCGGCGATTTCTGATAGACTCTGACACTTGTCATGGCATCGAAAGAATCCGCAACGGCTATAATCTGGGCCTCAACCGGTATTTCATCACCTTTAAGTCCTGCGGGATATCCGGTGCCATCCTGACGCTCATGGTGGGCAAATGCTATTTTGGCGATTTTCTCTCCGAAATTCTTTCTGAGAAGCTCTGCGCTGAAAACAGGATGTCTTGTCATTTCACCCCACTCATCCGAAGTGAGTTTCCCCGTCTTTTTGAGTATTTCATCGCTGATTCTGCATTTTCCCACATCGTGGAAAATTGCCGCCGTCACAAGATCGTTCACAGAAGCTTCGATATTTCCCATTCTGCGGAGAATCTGCACGGAATAGTGCATGACATTGAGGCAATGCTGATAGGTGTAGTTATCCTTATCGTTGATTCTGTGCATCATCTCATCGAGATTTTCCTGAAATGCGCTGTTTCCGTCGAAACGATACTGATTTGTAATATACAGAAGCTTTGTATCTTCAAGTACCCTTATCGGCAGTTCTTTTTCGAGATTATTGATATATACAGAATCATTTTCTGACAGGAGTTCTGTGCCCTCGTCGGTATCCACCTCTATTTTTCCGTCAAGAACCGTATACACTTCAATTGTGGTACTGTCATTATCGGGGGAAAGCCAGGCAAGGGAACCTTTGCTCATTTTCTGAAGACTTATCTCCAGACCTTCCATTCTTGCGATGAGCACAGGTGCCGAACTTGTCTCTCCTGTTTTTATCCCATTAGATTCTTTTCTTTTAATGCGAAAACCTTTCATTCTCTGAAGCTCCTTAAAAATAAAAGGGACGGAACGCTGTGTTCCATCCCCTTCAGGTGCAGTTGATTATTTCTTACCGCTGCCGTTGCCTCTGACAACGGATGGATCGATAACTCTGATGGGATCAATATCAACATACTGTCCGTCAATGTAATATGTGGTATATTCACACTCAATCTCATATCCGAGAGCGCCTACCACAAATTTTGTATCCCTTACGATTTTGTCAACCGCAATAAGCAGTTCTCTTACATCGTTTCTCGGTGTTCTCTGTGCTATGCGGACGAGGGTTTCAATCTGCGCATTTGCTGCTTCTGCCACACCTTCGGCAATTCTGAAACTTACCTGTTCGCATACAGTAGGTTCTTTTTCCTTTGCACCGGCCGGTACAGCTGTTCCGAAAACAAGTGTCATGACGAGCATTACCGCCGCAAATGTTCTTTTAAGTGAATTTTTCACTTCATCAACCTCCATAGGGTTAAAATTCAGTACAAACCGAATCTTCAAAACAAACTGACTATAATTCCGTTCAGGCAAATATTAGCACACGCAATATTGCATGTCAATATGTCTGTAAGCGATGGACAAGAAAATATTTTCTGTCCTTTATCTACGGGAAAACTGTACGCGTATTAATAAAAAGGCAGAAATCCGCAATGGGGAATTCCGCCTTTTACAATCAGTATTTTCTGTTGTGATTCACATACTTTCTCGCTTCGCTTAAACTCATATCGTTCTCGTCTGCGATTTTCTTCAGATCATCGAATTCAAGTTTCTCTCTTCTTACTCCGTAGCCCTCGCTTATCTTCTTTCTCACTGTGCCCAGAGGTGTTTCCATCTCCTCGAAACTGCGGTTAAGAGTATAGCGTTTTACTGTGTTTTCACGGATGCCTATGGTATTTGTATGCCTGAATGCGGCTTTGATTACCGCCTCTTTTTTATCGTCCTTAACAAGTATTGTCACCAGTGTACCCGGGCGGCATTTTTTCATGGTAACAGGGGTGAAAAAACACTCCACTGCCCCTGCTCCGTATATTTTCTCCATGGCATAGCCCAGCTCCTCTGCGGTCATATCGTCCACATTGAGCTGAAGTTCTGTTATAACATCGCCCCGGTATTCAAATTCGCTCATATTGTCCTCCGTATCAGTAAAGGGAGCTTCTGTAAGCTCCCCCTTTGTTTTTATTTATCAGCACTCACCGAGGAATACTCTTACGCAGTTTGCCTGCTCAAAGTCCTTCTTGCCCATGCCGTAACCGATTTTCTCTGTGCGGATTACAGGCATATCGCCGAACTCTGTTACAAAGTGCTTGAGTATGGCGGCGCCTGTCGGTGTACAGAGCTCTGACTTTATCTTACCGCCGTAAATAGGAACCTCACGGAGTATGTAAGCTGTTGCGGGAGCAGGAACAGGAAGAATTCCGTGAGCACAGTGAACATGGCCCGCACCTACATGAACAGGAGATGCGACAATCTTTTCAGGTTTAATCATATCGAGGAGTAAGCATACCGCTGTTACATCGGCAACCGCATCCATTGTTCCTACCTCGTGGAAGTGAATCTCTGTGACAGGCTTGCCGTGGGCGTGGCTCTCTGCCTCTGCGATGAGACCGTAGACCGCCATAATATCGTTCTTTACATTCTCGGGAATATCCATGTGACCCATTACGATATGCTCGATGTCGTGCATGCCGTGATGTGAATGGGAGTGTCCGCCGTGGCTGTGAGTATGGCCATGGTCATGGTGATGTTCGTGAGTGTGTTCATGTGTGTGCTTGTGGTCGTGATCATGTTCAGGATGCTCATGATGTTCATGCTCGTGAACATGCTCTGCTTCTTCGTGGTGATGCTCATGGGATTCCTCATCATGGTGGTGTTCGTGGTCATGATGATGTTCATGGCTGTGTTCATGTGAATGCTCGTGTGTATGCTCATGGCTGTGATCGTGATGATGGTGGTGATGTTCGCCCTCTTCCTCACCGTTTACGAGAACTGTAACATGAGTTCCGTTGATTCCGCATTTTGCCACAGTCTCCTTTGAAACAGTAACACCCGGAATTCCGAGGGAGTTCATTTTCTCGATGAACTTTGTCTGTTCCTCCTCAGGTAATAGCTCAAGAAGAGCCGCTGTGAGCATATCTCCTGCGGCACCCATGCCACAGTCTATGTAAAGTGTTTTTGTTGTCATTTCGGTTTAATCCTTTCAAAAATAAAATAAAAAGGCATACAGTATGGCTTTCTGCCACACCGCATACCTTCATAGTATTGCGAAAATAAGATAAATCAAATACGCTTCTGCGTTTATTTGCTTTAAGGCGTTTCCTGGCTCCCTGACGAGGGAGCCGGCCGGACATTCTTGTCCGGTCTGAGGGAGCTTCATAGCTTCACCTCGTGTACCTTTCGATTATACCCAAATACTTTTATCCTGTCAACTTATCTCTTCAGGTTCCAGAGTACATCTTCCGCATCACGGTAACGCATCTCGCTTCTCTCCTGTACGGTACTCTCAATATCAAGATGAGCTTCGGCCCGCTCGATTTTATCTTCCCTTGAGATTGCTCTTATCTCGTTTATTGCAGACTCCACAAGTCTGCCCATGCTTAAATCCGGCACACCTGCGATTATATTGTCACAGTGGTTTATGGGTATGAGAATTCTCTTTGCGTTGCTCTGACCTACGGCAACCGCCATGTCGGGGGTAATCTCTCCGAAAAGGGCATCGGCAATTACTATGCCTATGGGGCCAACGATTACATCTGCTTTTCTTGCACCTACTTTGACGGCATTCTCGCCTGTGGCGGCATTGTCCGCACCTGCCTTGAGCATTGCGGAGGTTGCGGCACTGTTGGTTCCCACCGCTGTAATTTTACAGTTAGGTATGGAGCTTTTTATTCCCATTATGAGCTGACGGCCAATTCCGCCGCCCTGAGCATCAATTACAAGTATATTCATCGTTTTCTCCTTGTTCGTTAATAGATAAATTATATAACTTTAACCGATTTTCTGCAAGTTAATATGTATATACTATAAATTCCTTTTTCAGCTATTGATTATGGAAATTTTTTTGATATAATTCAGTATGCAAATTTATTTTGAGGTAAGAAAAATGGAAAATAAAACAATCAGTCTTTTCGGTAAAAGCGTAAAGCTTCCGAGCCATTTCGGCAAGCGTGTCTCAATGACAGTTATCGGCACAATGATATGTGCTTTCGCAGTAGGATTCTTCAAATGCTCCCTTTTCGGTGTAGATCCGTTTCAGACCTTCGCTCAGGGCATTCACATCAGCTTCATCGATCATTTCATGGCTTACGGAACCTACTACATGATTATCAGCCTTTTAATGCTCATAGTTGACCTGTTCCTCGACAAACATTACATGGGTCTCGGAACTCTCATCAACCTCTTCCTCACAGGTTATGTGGTAGAGTTCTCCACAAATCTCATCAACACATATATTCCGAACCCTGTACTCTGGCAGAGAGTTGTAATGCTCCTCATCGGTATTGTGGTAATGTGCTTTGCATCTGCCCTTTACATGACATCCGACATGGGTGTTTCCGTTTACGATGCAATTCCGATTATCATCTCCGACAGAAAAAAGTGGCCTTTCCGTTTCTGCAGAATCGGTACAGACATCATCTGTGTAATCATCGGATCAGCTTCAATTCTTTTTGTATTCGGTAATTTCTCCAAGCTCTTTGAGTATGTTGGTATCGGTACAATAATCACAGCCTTCTTTATGGGACCTCTCGTTGACCTGTTCAACAGAACCATCGCAAGACCTTTCCTTTACGGCAAGGCAGAGGCAAAGAAAATCAACGAGGCTGACAAGCATAAGAAAAACTGAAAAGTATAAGATTCCGGGAGTGTGAATGAAAATTCACATTCCCTTTATTATTTGTATTTATGTATGTAT
>JAUNDK010000028.1:31058-31515 GCA_030526115.1 Clostridia bacterium | reverse complement strand
CTATATAACAAGTACACCCGTGTTTTACCATGGGTGTACTCAGAATTATTATTTAGTAGACCACAACGTCTTCGGGAATCATGGCCTCGTTTTCATACATGCCTATATAAGCCTCGTTAAGTTCTTTCAGTTCATCCTTTGTGAGAGAAATAACTGTTTTATTTACAGAACCTGTATAGGAATTATAGTTGCTTTCATAGCAGACTTCGGCAAGAACTTCATCTTTTCCGATTTTTCTGCCTGCTGCAGCTTCGAGAATTTTACAGATACTCTCCATGGCCTTTCTGCTCTCAGCAGAAGTATCACCAAGATAGAAATCGAAGTTTGAGCGTTTTTCAAAACCTTCATCCGGCTGAATCCAGATGTTATAGACATTTCCTGTTTCAAAGTTTTCTCTTATGGATTCCGCCATGATCTTTGATTCCCTGCAGTACGCCTTTGATCAGAGATAATGTGG
>JAUNDK010000028.1:5535-31048 GCA_030526115.1 Clostridia bacterium | reverse complement strand
TGCTTCCTCGGAATTTATGAGGGATTCTACATAGGCCTTTGCCTCAGGGTTATTCCTAAGATTGTAGTTTATGATGTAATAGCTTCCGGTGCTGACCTTCACCCTCATATAAATCTTAATTTCGTCATGTGTCCAGTCGTTGACATTTACCCCATTCTTTGCAGCATCAGCTGTGAATATCTCTGCGAACTTGGCGATGTCCTTAATTTCTCCGCTTACATCTCCGATATTGAAATCAATATAAGTGATTTCTTCAGCTGTCGGAACAGATTTCATAATCTCGAGATATTCCTCGTTGTTGCACATGGCATTGCGAAGATCAAGACTTTCGGACTCGAGGAAATGAAGTCTTCTCTCTACGGTTTTGCCGTTCTTTAACTTAAAGGATACGGTGTTATATACTATGCCCTCTTTGTAATTTTCGTAAGCATACTGATAGGATCGTTTGCCGTATTCATAAGCATCTGCGTTGCTTTCAAGAACTTTGTAGGCAAGATTCAGAATCTTCTCGTCCCTATACTCGATTTTGTTGGTTTTTTTACCGTAGTAATCCGGCCAGGCTTCATCGGAGAGACTGAACTCCTCCACATTGTCGATAAGTCTTACGGATTCGATTTCATCGAATTTTGGAATATCCCTGCGGATAATTTTTCCTGTTGCCTGACCCGCATAAGTAACCAGAAGTGTAATTGCTATAACAATTAAGAAAGAAGGTACACTTCTTGCGATGCTCTTCATGCTCTTGCTTGTAACCGCTTCATATACGAAGAATACCAGCATGGCTACAATGAACATAACAACGTAATACTCTGTGCCAACCCAGCCGCCGTCATGTTTTGTAGCGGTGTAAAGTCCGAACATCAGGGCGAAAATCGGAAATACAAGACTGCATCTGAAGAAAGCCTGCATGAATCTGTTTGCGGAAGGCTTATCTGCTGTCTCTGACTTTCTGTGCTTGTAGATGAGTGCGGCAATAACAAGGCAGATTACAGTTAAAATACCCGTGTAAACAAAGCCCTGCCATCTTGTGAAAATGCTGTCAAAATTGTACTCAAATACAACTGACATTGGTGCGGCAAATATGAAGTTGTTTGCCGGGTTGAGTATTGCCGGCATGCTCTTCATGGTGAGAATATCACCTGCGAAAATTGCCATAACCTCAAAGAATACTATTGTAAGTCTCGGAAGAACCATTACTATACAGGTTGCAACAAAGTTTGTGAATGCTGTACCTGTAAGGCTTATTCCTATGAGACTGTATGCCATTACAAGCAGAGCAGCGAACAGGAAGAAGAACAGATATGATGTAAGCTTCCCAATACCGGGACGAATATCAAATAGAAATCCCATGAGGTACTGAACAAGAACATTTGCAAAGATTATGCCTGTAATCCATGTAACAACACTTGCTGTAAAGCTCAGGAAAGTGCAGAGTCTTGTGTTAGGTAAGGAATCGTAAAAATCAGCGGAGTTACGCCTGTTCACAAATCTGAATATGAAGTAAGTAAGGAAAAATCCACCCGCTATCATAAATATGAACAGAGCCACCATCATGGATACTGTATATGCCTCTGACTGCTGAGTGAATGTTCCCGCATAATTTCTGGACTGAATGTCCATAAGGTAAACAAAAAGCGGTAAACCTGTTATAAGAACGGATACAATAGCGAATATTGTTCCCGGTAAGGTCAGCTGTTTAAGACCCTCTCTGTATAATTTTCCGTTAAAGTACTTTTTCAATTTTAACCCTCCTTTTTGCCGAGGTATTCGTCAAAACTGTATCCCCTTGAGCCGAGCTCATAAATGAATACCTCTTCGAGTGAAAGCGGAAGAATATCGAGCAGTATGGGCTGCATGGAACTCAATGTGTAATTTACATCTTCCCTGCTTCCTCTGATTATCAGGTTTGCAACGCTTCCACGCTTGCTGTAATCGAGAATATTAAGTTCTTTGAACTTATCCTTGCCGAAATCGGAATCCCCGAAGGCTATCTGTGCTTTTACCAGAGTAGTCTGTAAATCATCAATGTCACTCTCGAATACTATGCCGCCTTCGTGTAATAATGCCAGCTTGTCGCAGGTGTCCTCCAGCTCTCTTAATGAGTGGGATGTGATAATAACACAGGTGTTCTTCTCGGTAACATCATCATAAATTACGTTCTTGAGCAGGTTTCTCATGACGGGATCGAGTCCGTCGAAGGTTTCATCGAGGAAGATGTACTCCGCACCGCTGCACATTGCAAGTATGGATGCCGCCTGTCTTTTCATACCCTTTGAGAAAGTACTTATTTTCTTTGTGGGGTTAAGTCCGAAAGCCTTAGTAAGTTCCTCAAATCTCTGTCTGTTGAAATTCGGATAGGAAGAAGCATACAGCTCCGCCATTCTTTTCATATTGCTCTGAGGAAGAAAATAAAGCTCGTCAGAGACAAAGGCGATTTTTCCCATAAGCTCGTGGTTATCAAAAAGACTTACATCGTCGAGTATAATCTCTCCGCTGTTCCCGGTGTAAACACCGCAGATAAGGCGAAGCAGTGTGGATTTACCCGCACCGTTGGAACCAACCAGACCATAAACAGATCCCGGCTGAAAGCTGATGCTTAAATCTTTCAGTATCTCTTTTCCGTCAAAGTTCTTGCATAAATTCCTGACTTCAAGCATTGCCGTTCTCCTTTCCCACATTTTCAGCGGAATTCTTTATTGCCGCCACTATCTCCTCTTCACTTATACCCGCTCTCATAAGCTCCCGGGCAAGTTCACACAGTTCATTTAATCTCAACATACTTTTCTCCTTAAGTCTCAGAACCGAATCCGAGGAAACAAATCTTCCCTGTCCCGGTGCGGAATAACACAAACCTCTTCTTTCCAGCTCCTGATAAGCTTTCTGGATTGTGTTGGGGTTAATCGAAAGCTCCATGGCGAGCTCTCTAACCGACGGAAGCTGATCCATGGGCTTCAGCACACCGGTGAGTATCTCCTTTTCTACCACGTTCACTATCTGCTCATAGATTGGGGTTCTGCCAAACTTATCTATGTTCACCGTAAATCTCCTTTTTCAAATATGCAATATTGCCTTATGTACTGTACTATAACAAATAGTACACCTGTAACACACTTTTGTCAAGGGCAAAAATAAAAAAGAAAAGAACCGATGCGGCTCGGTCCTTTTCCATGTTTGAGGGGGTCATATAAATGACGAAATTAAATATATATATTGAGGAGGGTAGAACATTTACCTCGAAAAGGTGCGGTTCCTTTTCTTCGGTGACTGTATTATAGTACTTTTTCACTGTATTTTTGTTAAGATGCTGTGAACCAATCTTTAACAGAATTCGCTTATTTTATGAACAGCAAAAAATTCAGAATTTCACAAACATTTGTTTGCAATTTCTGTTCGATTGTGATATAGTATAGGCAGAAGAAATATATGTTCTTGAAAGGACTGTGATATATGAAGAAGTTAACAAAAAGCCAGCAGAGAGTATATGACTATCTGAAAGAGGCAAGCACAAACGGAATTCCGCCAACAGTAAGGGAAATATGTGCCGCAACCGGACTTTCATCCACATCAACAGTACACAATCACCTGAAAACCCTTGAGAAATTTGGCTACATAAACAGAACCGACGGAAAGAACCGCGCAATACAGTTAAGGGAATCCACCCCAACCACTTATGTGCCGATTATAGGATCTGTAGCCGCGGGAATTCCGATTACCGCAATCGAGGACCACGAGGGTTATGTTCCATATCCTTCAGCAAGCGGCGAAGATCTTTTTGCATTACATGTAAAGGGACTCAGCATGAAAGATGCTGGTATTCTTGACGGAGACCTTGTTATAGCTAAAAAACAGCCGATTGCAGAGAACGGAGATATTGTAGTTGCCATGATAGATGATGAGGCAACTGTAAAGACCTTCTACCGTGAACCCGACAGAATAAGACTTCAGCCGGAAAATCCTGATTTCGACCCTATATATACCACAGATGTGGTCATACTCGGAATAGTAAAATCCGTACAGAGATTTTATTGATATTATCCCCTTTGCACGAAAGTGTGAGGGGGATTTTTTGCATAAAAAAAACCTAAAGTCGGCATGATTGAGAGACAGCGCAGATTCCTCTAAAAAACCTGCGCACTAAATTCCCCGGAAAAATTGCCCATAAAACAGTTCAGGCGGCGCCGAACCTAAGTGGAACTGCGCCGCCGAAAAATTATAGAAGAACTTATATTTTAGCTGTTATCACATCTGTGGCTCTACGAGGTGGCAGGCTACATAGTGATTTGGAACAATCTCTCTGAGCTGAGGCTTTGACTCTCTGCACTTGTCACAAGCAACAGGGCAACGGCCTGCAAAGTTACATCCCTTTGGTGTGTTGATTGGGGATGGAACGTCACCGGAGAGAATCTGACGCTTCTTAGCTTCTTCGGAATCAGGGTCCGGAATCGGAACAGCTGAGAGAAGAGCCTTGGAGTATGGATGAAGTGTATTTGCATACAGCTCATCGGAAGAAGCGAGCTCTACAACATTACCGAGGTACATAACGGCAATTCTGTCAGAGATGTACTTAACGATGTTAAGGTCGTGGGCAATGAAGAGGTATGTGAGTCCCATTTCCTGCTGGAGGTCATGGAGAAGGTTGATAACCTGAGACTGAATGGAAACATCGAGAGCGGAAATAGGCTCGTCGCAAACAACGAACTTTGGCTCGATAGCGAGTGCTCTTGCAATACCGACTCTCTGTCTCTGACCACCGGAGAACTCATGTGGGAAACGGTTTGCGTGCTCTCTGTTAAGACCAACTGTCTCGAGAAGCTCGTAAACTCTCTCCTGTCTCTTCTTTGCGTCGTACATCTTATGAATTTCCATACCCTCGGAGATGATGGAGGAAACTGTCATTCTGGAGTCGAGGGATGCGTATGGATCCTGGAAGATGATCTGTGCATCCTTGGAGTAAGCAAATCTGTCCTTACCCTTCTTGAGGTTGACAGGCTTGCCCTCGAACTCGATTGTACCGCTTGTTGCCTCGTAAATACCCATGGCAACACGGCCAAGTGTGGACTTACCGCATCCGGACTCACCAACGAGACCTAATGTTTCGCCCTTGTAAATATCAAAGGATACATTGTCAACAGCCTTAAGTGTACCGCCTGAAACCTTGAAGTATTTGCAGACGTCCTTAAGGGAGACGAGAACCTCTCTGTTATTGTTATCAGCCATTCAGGTCACCTCTTTCTGAAGCAGATGGGCAATCCGGATGGAGAAGCCAGCAGCTGGACTCATGGATACCCTCGATAGTGAATGTGTCAGGCTGAGCTTCTTTACAGATGTGCATACATCTCTCGCATCTTGCAGCAAAGCCGCAACCAACCGGAGGATTGAGAAGATCCGGTGGAGAACCCGGGATAGATGTAAGTCTCTCCTTCTTTGTTGCATCTGCGGAAGGAAGAGAAGCAAGAAGTGCCTTTGTGTATGGATGTGTCGGGTTGTAGAAGATATCTCTTACTGTACCTGTCTCAACAATCTTACCTGCATACATAACAGCAACTCTGTCAGCAACCTGAGCAACAACGCCGAGGTCATGTGTAACGAGGATGATAGCTGTGTTTGTCTTGTTCTTGATATCAACCATGAGGTCCATAATCTGAGCCTGAATTGTAACGTCAAGAGCAGTTGTAGGCTCGTCGGCAATGAGGAGCTTTGGCTGGCAGCAAAGTGCCATAGCAATCATAGCTCTCTGTCTCATACCACCGGAGAACTCATGTGGGTACATGTTAGCACGCTCTTCTGCGTTTGGAATGTTAACGAGCTTGAGGTACTTGATAGCCTCAGCACGTGCTTCTTCATTGGAAAGATGTCTGTGGTGCTTGATAGCCTCAACAATCTGCTTACCAACCTTCATGGTCGGGTTAAGGCAGGTCATAGGATCCTGGAAGATCATGGCTACTTCTTTACCACGGATAGACTGCATCTCTTTTTCTGATGCAGCAACAATATCGTGCTCACCGAGCTGAATGCTGCCGGATACGATACGTCCCGGAGGCATTGGGTTGAGCTTCATGATAGTCTGACATGATACGGACTTACCGCAACCGGACTCACCAACAATAGCGAGAACTTCGCCTTCCTCTACGTGGAAAGTAACTCCGCGGACAGACTGAACTTCACCTGCGTAAGTATCGAAGGAGAAGCGTAAATCTTTAACATCAACTACATTAGCCATTTTATGTTTCTCCTTTCAATTATTTTCTGAGCTTAGGATCGAATGCGTCTCTGAGGCCGTCACCTAAAAGGTTGAAGGAAAGCATTGTGATACAGATAGCTGCAGCAGGAACAACGAGCTGGAGCGGATATGTCTGGAATGCTGTCTGACCTGCCTGTGCGAGGGTACCCCATGAAGAGAGAGGAACCGGAACACCAAGTCCTAAGTAAGAGAGCCATGCTTCTGTGAAGATAGCGGATGGAATAGCAAGTGTTACGTTAACGATAACAACTGAAAGTGTATTTGGAATGAGGTGACGTGCAATAATTCTGCCTGCGCTGCCACCCATTGCCTTAGCGGCAATAACGAACTCCTGCTCCTTGAGGGAGATAATCTGACCACGAACGAGTCTGGCCATACCTGTCCAACCTGTAACAGCATAAGCGATAACGATTGTCCAGAGTCCCGGAGGGAGAATCATCATGAGAAGAACGATGATGATGAGGTAAGGGATACCGTTGATAACCTCAACGACTCTCATCATGATGTTATCGAGAGTGCCGCCGAAGTAACCGGAGATACCACCGTAGATGATACCAACGATGAAGTTGATGAAAACAGCTGCGAATGCGATAAAGAGGGAAACACGTCCACCCTCCCATACTCTTGTAAAGAGGTCACGGCCGAGAGTATCGGTACCGAAAACATGGTGGTGAAGCTCAGGGTTTCCGTCAGCGTCCTTGAGCTGCTCACAAGCAGTCCATACGCCTGCATTTGTGTGGGAATAGTGCTGCTCTCTGCCCTCGAACGGAGAGAAGAAAGGAATGATGATGGAGCCTAAGATCATGAGAATAATCATTGCTGCACATACAATGGCAATCTTATTCTTTGCGAATCTGCCCATGGCATCACGAAGGAAAGTTGTGGAAGGTCTGGAGATACCTTCACGGTTTTCAGGGTCAGGACCAATCCACTGGAATTTATTCTTTTCGATATGTTCCATTACTTAGATCCTCCTGCAAGTTTTACTCGTGGGTCAATGAGACCGTAAACAAGGTCAACAACAAGGTTACAGAGAATGAGGAAGGTACCGTAGAAAATTGTTGTACCCATAATCATTGTGTAGTTAACCTGCTGAATACCTGTAACGAAGGACTTACCCATACCAGGAATTGAGAAGATACTCTCAACAACGAAACCACCTGTGAGAACACCTGCTGTGGTAGGTCCGAGAATTGTAACAACCGGGAGGATAGCGTTTCTTACGCCGTGCTTCCAGATGATCTTAGCCTGAGAAAGTCCCTTTGCCTTTGCTGTCTTGATGTAGTCGGAACCGAGAACATCGAGCATGCTTGTACGCATAAGACGGGAAACTGTTGCGATGGTACCGAAGCCCATGGCAATAACAGGAAGAATCTTGGAATTCATGCCCTTCCAGCCTGTGATAGCGAATAATTTTACGCCTGTCCACTGATAAAGCTTAAGTCCTAAGAAGTACTGTAACAGGGCGGCAACGATAAACGAAGGTACCGAAACACCCAAAAGCGCAATGAACATGCATAAGGAATCCCAGAAGGTTCCTCGCTTAACTGCAGCGAGAATACCAAGTAAAATACCAACTACAACAGCAAAGCAGAGAGCTCTGATACCGAGGTCGGCAGATACCGGGAATGTGGTAAGAAGTTTGTCCGTAACGGAACGGTTGTCATCAAGGGATACACCAAGGTCGCCATGTAAAACGTTACCTACATAGAGGATATACTGCTGATATACCGGCTTGTCGAGACCATACTTAGCCTTCATGGATGCCATAACAGCATCAGGAATCTTCTTTTCGCCTGTGAACGGGTCACCCGGAAGAAGCTGCATCATAAAGAATGTAAGTGTGACAAGAACAAAAACAGTTACAACTGTGTAAGCAAGTCTTTTTAATATATACTTGAACATTTTGGTGAAATCCTCCTCTCCTATAATTTTTTATTTTTGTTATATAAGAATTCCGGTCCAGTGGTTTAATCACCTGAGATTTAATAACGCACATTCGGAACTCTTCTCCAAATCCGAATGGACGCTACCGGAAAATTCTTCAATGATTTAATCGGGCAAATTCAGCTTATATAGAAAAAAGCCAAGGCCCGGTGGGCTAAACTGCGCACCGCCTTTGGCACAAATAATCTATCCCGTTTTTACTGAAACACTCGTTGAAATCATGATTATGAAATTTCAGTCAAGCTAAAATTCATAACATAGCTATTTTACATTAATATTGCAAGTATTGCAAGTGAATATTCATTTAAATAACGTAGAATAGCATGGTTTATTTTTGTGAATATTGACAATACAATCTGAGATATTATTCATAATTATATTTTCTGTCCTGTATTTTAACCCGAAAACAGCTGAAAACAGCTCATTTTTATGCAACACACTCATTTCGGGTGTGTCAGAAACAGCAGCATCGGTCAAATTCCCCATGTGTGAATTATATCATAATACCGCATTTTTGCAAAGCATTACATTAAATTATTCATTATGCACTCTTTCTCCGGCTTTCGGACAAGGAAAAATCCTCTGCCCGAGAGCAGAGGATAATCCCAACTATATCTATATTACAAATCAGGGGGTGACTTTTAATCTTGATTATGTGCTTCATCTCTGAAGTGCCTTTATTATATAAGGAAAATTTTAATAAGTTTTGAACAGGATTAAAACATTTGTTAAAGGTTGAGTGAAGATGAGGTGAAGAACTCTCCCCAATCACGGGGAAGGATTTTGACATTGAGGTTGGCTCAGACTTCTTGACAGACCGCTTCTTTCTGACAGTCTCCTCATCCGTCTGCGGACACTAAAGTGTCCACAGCCACCTTCCCCAATTATGGGGAAGACTTTTGACATTGAGGAAAACTTTGCATCTTTCTCCAAAAATTCCGAAATTCTAATTCCGCATTCATTAAAAACGACAACAGACCTCACCGAAGTGAAGCCTGCTGCCGAAACCACTATTATATCTCAAAGATGTACTTATAGTCAGATTACTTTACTGTTGCATACTTGAAGTTGTAAGAGTTCCAGGCTGTGTATGTGTATCCGCCTGTGAGCTTCTCGGAAACAGCGTATGCGTTAGCCTTAACATAGATGATGGAGATTGGCATCTCGTCCATGAGAATCTCTTCGCAACGGATGAAGTCGTCAACACGTGCAGCCTCATCTGTGTTTGTGAGGGCATCCTTGATGAGAGCATCGTACTCCTCGCTGGAGAACTTAGCGGAGTTGTTACCTGCGCCTGTTACCCAGAGGTCGAAGAATGTCATTGGATCGTTGTAGTCAGCACCCCAGCCTGCGAGGTCCATTACATAGTTGCCGTTTGTTCTCTCAGCGGACTGAGCCTTTGTCTGCATTGGAGTTACAGTAATCTCAACGCCAAGAACTGTTCTGACAGCCTCCTGGATGAATGCAGCCTGCATCTGAGCCTGGTCAGAGTCACCACAGTGAATGTCGAGGTGAGCGGAGAGATCTTCCTTTGTGCAGCCGAGCTCTTCGAGAGCCTTCTCGAGGTACTCATTGGCCTTATCAGGGTCTGCAACAGGATTTCTTAAGATACCATCCTTAGCATAACCGTTTTCTTCTAATTTTGCAAGAGCTGTTTCTGCAAAACTTGCACCATTTGCTAAAATTGCAGGTGGGCAGAATGTGTTGGCAGGAACAGAAGAGTCCTTAATGATAGCATTTACGAAGTCTGTTCTGGAGTAGCAGGCATCGATAGCTTTTCTGAGGTTTACGTTGGAGAGGTACTTATCCTCGTTGTTGAAGAGGATCCAGTAGTCACGGGCTGCGAGGTAAGCATTTACAGGATAGCCTTCAGCGTCGAGCTCTGTAATCTGGTCACCTGTGAGGTCGATAACGTCGATGTCGCCGGCCTTGAAGGAGTTGAACTTTGTATCGGACTGAGTGAGAATCTTCCATGTGATTGTCTCAAGAGAAACCTTGTCAGCATCAAAGAACTTCTCGTTCTTCTTCATAACAAGCTCGGAATCATGTGTCCAGCTCTCGAGAGTGTAAGGACCGTTTGAGCAGAAGTACTCAGGATCCATGTTGTAGTTCTCAACACCACCGATTTCGTTGAAGAATTTCTCGTTGATCGGGTCGAGGGATCTGAAGCAGAACATTGAGAGTGCATATGGTGTTGGAGCTGCGAGTGTAACCTCGAGTGTGTAATCGTCGATTACCTTTACACCAACATCTTCCCAATCGATCTTGCCGTCATAGAAATCCTGACCGCCTGCGATGAGCTGATATCCGAAGTAAGCGTACTCAGCACCTGTATCAGGTGTCATGAGAGTCTTCCATGCAAATGCATAGTCGGAAGCAACAACAGGGTCGCCGTTGGACCATAAAGCATCTTCACGAAGATGGAATGTATAAGTGAGAGCGTCGTCGCTGATTTCCCAGGACTCTGCGCCTGCAGGAACTGGCTGGTCGTCTTCACCGATCTGTGTAAGACCAACATCAAGGCAGCCTAAGAGCTTGAACTCTTCACCGTAAGTAGCCTCGAGTGTGGAGAGGCTTGTCGGTTCCATTGTTACATAAAGGGCGAGGCTGTTCTCTCCGGCAGAACCCGGGTACTGGCCTTCAGCCCTGGCTACTGTGGCAGGAGCAACTGCGCAGATTGTAAGTGCCATCATAACAGCCATTGCAAAAGATACGATTCTTTTTGCGTTTTTCATTTTTTCTTTCCTCCTGTTCAGGGATTAACTTGATAAGTGAAATACACCTGTCAGTCTGTAATGTAGTTTTTGAATTTTTTGCATATTAAAAATTCATGTCATGATTATAGTACCTGAATACGGAAAACGCAAGTATTATTTTTAAAAATTGCATATTTTTTTACTTGGTTTTAACACAAATGGCTGTTTTCTGCGCTTTTTGTCGTCCAAAAAAATCGCATTTTCCCAGAAGCGGGTATTTTCACCTCATTTTCTTCTTTCGTTTCAGTATTTTAATACGATAAATCAAATGCAACTTTATTTTTTTATATTTCATTTTCCACAGTTTTTCTCCACTTTTCAACCATTATGCTCAGAGCAGCACGAAAAAACGGGTTAAAAGAAAAAGCAGAGAACCTGAAAGTTCCCTGCTCAGTTATCTTTATTGATAATTACTTGCCCTTGGATGCGAGGTAGTTGTTGATGTTCTCGAGAACATCGTCTACATTGAGGCCGTGAACCATGCAAGCCTCTTCAAGAGACTCACCGATGGAAGATGGGCAACCTACACAGTGCATGCCTGCCTGCATGAGGATGAAAGCAACACCCGGATCAATCTGGAGCATATCGCCCATGACTGTTTCTTTTGTAACTGCCATTTTTCTTTTTCCTTTCTTTGTCAACTGACATTATATTCCTTAGGTATTATAACAGATTAAATGTATATAATCAATAAAAATTACTCTGCAATTGCGGCTTCGAGGGCAATTTTCATCATATTTGTAAAAGCTGTCTCCCTCTCCTGCGGTGTGGTCTGAACATCATTTGTCACAGAATCGGATATTGTGAGTATGCAGGCCGCCTTTTTTCCGAGAAGCTCAGCGTTATGGAACAGAGCAAAAGACTCCATCTCTGTGCACAGGCAGTGAAGCACATCGAGATAATATTCAAGTCCCGCTGTGTTATCCTCTGAGTAGAAACAGTCGCTGGAATGAATCATTCCGCTTCTGAACGGGATTCCAAGGCTGTCGGCCGCGGCGAAAAGTCTTTTGTTAAGCTCCTCTGAAGGGAAACGGATTTTTCTGATGTCTCCGTTCTGCTTGGCGGCATAAGAGGAATCGGAATATGCTGAATCGGCAATTACAATATCGTAAAGAGCCAGGTCTTTATCATAACCGCCGGCTGAACCGACACGGATAATATTATCCACATCATAGAACCTGTAAAGCTCATAGGAATAGATTCCGATTGACGGCATACCCATGCCCGATGCCATTACGGAAACAGGCTTTCCTTTATATGTACCTGTGTAGGCGTAGACATTTCGAACAGAGCTTACAAGCTCCGTATTCTCAAGAAAAGTTTCTGCGATGAATTTAGCTCTCAGCGGATCACCCGGCATGAGTACGGTCTTTGCTATCTGACCCGGTTTTGCGCTGTTATGTGGTGTTGACATAATTTACACTCCTTTTGTAAATTCGGAATTAATTTAGCTTTTATAGTTTCTAAAATTCTCAAAATCTTGATTAATAATCTTGAGATAGCTCACCCAAAATCTTTTCTTTGATTTCTCCGACGCTTGGTTCATAGCCGTTTTCAGTGTTGACATGAATTGTGGGTATTCCGAGATTCGGCTCTGCATATACACTCGGAGTAAGCCTTATTCCCTCTTTGAACATCTTTACTCCCTTATCGCTGTGGAACCTCTCTCTGTTGCTGTCTGTGAGTCCTCTGCCGATAAACCTGTCAAGGGCTGTGTCAGGATCCACCGTACATATTATAAGGTAAGCATCTGCCATGGGAAGTATGTCTTCGAGGAACTTTTCCCACACGGCATGCTGAAATGCCGCCTCGGCTATAAGTGATACTCCCAGTTTAAGGTATTCCTTTATAATGGAAAAGAAGCTTTCCGTTGCTTTCAGATTATCGACTTCGTTGCTTGTGTGTACAAGTCCCTCTTTTACTCTGTCACGGCTTACAAGTGGCATGCAGTATTCCCTCATCATGAGTTCCGAAAGGGTTGTTTTTCCGGCTCCGCATCTGCCTGTTATTATCAGCAGTTTAGGTTTGTTCATAATTAATCACCATGTATATTTTACCACAGTACGAATATAAATAAAAGATTACTTGCATTTAAGTTTACAGTTTGATAATATATTTTTCGTTTGAATAATTCCATTACGAAAGAAAGATATATACTATGACAAAACAGAGAAAAACTTTTCTTCTTGGCGGACTGCTTGCGTTTTTAGGCGGTCTGTTCTGGGGCGGTTCCGGTGTTTTCGGACAGTACCTCTTCGCTTACAAAGAAGTTACATCCATGTTCCTCATTCCGATTCGTCTTTTGCTGGGCGGAGCGATTATGCTCGTGTTTTTCTTTATAAAAGACGGCAGAAAGACCATGGAGATATGGAAAAACAAAAAGGACGCATGGCTCCTTGTTGCCTACGGTGTTTTCGGCCTCGGTATGTGCCAGTTCACATATTTCCAGACAATTGAGTGGAGCAACGCCGGTACAGCCTGTGTTATTCAGTATCTCGGGCCATCCATTATCGTTGTGTGGACCTGCCTTTCCATGAGGAGAAAACCGAAACTTACAGAAGTTATCGCAGTACTTTGTGCAACTGTGGGTATTTATATAATTGCAACCCACGGCAATCCGCAGAACCTTGTTCTCTCACCGAAAGCACTTATCATGGGACTTCTCTCAGCGGTTGCCGTTGCAATGTACACCCTTCTCCCCGTTAAGCTGTTAAAAAAATACAGCGCACCGATTATCCTCGCATGGGGAATGCTGGTTGGAGGAATAGTACTCTCCCTCATATTCAGGCCATGGAACTACGGCATGATTATCGATATGCCGTCCATTGGATCTCTCACTTACCTTATAATAATAGGAACCATCGGATCATTTACTTTATATACCCAGAGCGTAAAGCTGATAGGCGGAGTAAAGGCAAGCCTGTTCTCATGTATTGAACCGGTTTCGGCAACAGTACTGGCAGTACTTTTCATGGGTACAGCCTTCGCACCGCTGGACATTGTGGGATTCATCTTCGTACTTTCCACAATATTTATTTCGGCTATCTGATGTTACTGCATAATTAAAAGGTTCATCCACCTTTTCAAAGGTAGCAGGTCAGGGACAGAGTCCTTGGGCATATTCAACAGAAGTTAGCCGGGGACATAAAACATTGCGAAGCAATGAAACAAAAGAAGGCAGGTACGGGAGCGAAGTAATCCGTACTGGACCTATCGATGAATGTTAAATTCAGAACATAATAACTATACAGCAGGCTTTTCCAATGTGAGAAGTCTGCTTTTACTTTGTAAACTATACAGCAAAATCATTGATAAAACCGCATAAACATGGTATAATTCAGGTGAGGAAGTGGTTGCTATGCTTACACTTGAAGAACGCTTTGAGCGAGTCAAAGATCTTAGACCAATTGATGATGTTTTCTTTGAGGTTCTCGCCGATGACATAGATGTCTGTCAGGAAATACTCAGAACCCTAATGGAAAACGATGAGCTCATTGTAAACGACGTCATTGTTCAGAGCAGTGAAAGAAATCTTTACGGTCGCTCCGTAAGACTTGATGCATTATGCACCTTAGGTGACGGAACAAAATGCAATATCGAGGTTCAGCGTTCCGATAATGACGATCACCTGAAAAGGGCAAGGTATAATGCATCTGTAATAACATCAAGAGAAACGGATGTCGGAGAGAAATTCGAGAATATACCTGAACTTTATATTATCTATATTTCGGAGTTCGATATTTTCAAACTGGACAGAACTACATATCACATTGAAAAAGTAATTAGAGAAACAGGAACACTCGTGGATGACGGAGTGCATGAGATATTCGTAAACACCGCAGTAAAAGACGGCACGCAGATTTCCGAGCTTATGGACTGCATGACCCAGACCGAGGTAAAAAACGAGAGATTCCCACACTTATCGGACAGAGTGAGTTTCCTGAAATCAGACGAAGGAGGAGTAAATGTTATGTGTGATGTAATGGAGAAATACATGGCTCAGAGCAGAGCTGAAGGCGAAGCTAAAGGCAGAGCTGAAGGCGAAGCCAAAGAAAAAATAGCTGCGGTTATTAATATGCTTACACTTAATATTGACGAAGCCTCTGTTAAAAAGCTGTACCCGAATGAATTCGAGGAAGGCAAAAAGCTTTATCTAAAGAAATTAAATCAGGAGTAAACCTGAATAATTGTTAAGGCAGACTTTTCCAAATTCGGAGGAGTCTGTTTTTTCATGCCTGTAACCGGAAAAACGGTTACAGATTTAAACACCGGTTACAGAAAAACGGCTTAATACAGCCAGAAAATCCACATGTAACCATGTAACCGTTTTTATTCATCATACAGACATAATATAATTGCGGTATTTACAGGGCTATAATTCCGAGTTCGGGAGAAATATTTATCTCATGGTATATTTTTAAATTATGGTTACACAGTTACAAATCAGATAAAAATCAACAGAAATGGCTTAACAGAGCCTTTAATCCTTGTAACCGAAACAGGTGAATTCAGGTTACGGAGCGGTTACGTCACAGTTACAAACATTATCTTAAATATACTTATTATTCTTTTACATATATCTCTGACTGTGGTATAATAAAGGTTAACAAAATCCTTTCGGAGGTGTTCATATTGCCAATGCTAAAATCTGACAGAGGGGAAAAGCACAGATTCAGCGAAAATTATTATCTGAAAGCTTTCTTCACCGGTCTTGCTCTGTCGTTTGTTATATTCCTGCCGTTTATCATACGCGACGGTGGAAGATTCCTTTTCTACGGAGATTTCAATGTTCAGCAGGTCAGCTTTTACCGACTTGCCCACGATGCCATAAGAAACGGTAATACAGGATGGTCACATACCACCGACCTTGGTGCCAATTTCATAGGATCCTATTCATTCTATCTGCTTGGATCGCCGTTTTTCTGGCTGACAATACCTTTCCCGAGTGAATGGTTACAGTACCTGATGGGTCCGCTGCTCATTCTGAAATTTGCCTGTGCAACCCTGACATCTTTCATCTATATCAGAAGATATGTGCGCAACGAGAATGCGGCCCTTATCGGTTCTCTGCTTTATGCTTTCTCGGGATTCTCAATTTACAATATATTCTTCAACCACTTTCATGAGGCAATAGTATTCTTCCCGCTTCTGCTCAGTGCCCTTGATGAATATATGTACTCAAGGCGAAGAGGCATTTTCGCCATTGCCGTTGCCGCCTGTGCGGTGGTAAACTACTATTTCTTCGTCGGCATGGTATGCTTCTGCGTGATTTACTTCTTCCTGCGCCTTTTAAGCCACAGCTGGAGAATAAACCTGAAAGATTTCGGACTTCTTGCCCTTGAAGCTGTGCTGGGTCTGGGAGTTTCGTTCTTCCTTCTTCTTCCGTCTGTTTACTGTGTTGTTCAGAACTCGAGAGTATCCAACCCCATTAGCGGATGGAACGCCCTGCTTTACAGCAACACCCAGAGATATCTGCACATTATTGAGTGTTTCTTCTTCCCGCCGGATCTTCCCGCAAGACCGAATTTCACACCTGACAGCGAGAGCAAATGGGCTTCGCTCGGTGCATGGTTACCGCTTTTCGGCATGACCGGTGTAATTGGATATCTTCAGACAAGAAAATCCACATGGGTCAGGAAGATGCTGTACATACTCTTCATGATGGCCCTCATTCCGGGATTTAATGCCGCATTCCAGCTTTTCAATGCCTCCTACTATGCAAGATGGTATTATATGCTCACTCTGGTTATGGCACTTGCAACCGCTCTTGCCCTCGAAAATGAAAAAGTCCGCTGGAGAAGGGCTATATGCCTTAACACGGCAGTTACCGTATTCATCGCCGTCGCAGTAGGATGCTGCCCCACTTTCAAGAGTAAAGAAGGCGGTGGATATAACATTACTTTCGGCCTGGAGAAATATCCTACACGATTCTGGAGTTATGTGGCAATATCTGTGCTGTGCATGGCTCTGATGATGTATATCTTCGCATTCTTCGCAAAAAACCGAAACACACTTATAAAATCTCTGAGAGTTGTGCTCTCACTGGTGATTGTTGTATATTCCGTATTCTTCATTGCCATAGGTAAAATTCAGAGCACAGACCCCTATGAACATATCATCCCCTATGCCCTGAACGGGGGAAAGGACATTCCTTTCAAATCAGAAGACCTCGACAAAGTTCGTTCGGATTTTTACGAGAGCCTCGATAACTCAGCCATGTTCTGGGAAATTCCGAGCATTCAGGCTTTCCACTCCATTGTTCCCGGCTCCATAATGGATTTCTATTCATTTATTGGAGTTAAACGGGATGTGGGATCCCGTCCGGATTCAAGCCACTACGCCCTCAGAGCCCTGACCAGCGTAAAATATCTCTTTGACGATGAGGATGACGACGACAGTTTCTCCCCTGATTTATCAGCCGAAAATGCCGCCATGCCGGGCTGGATGTTCTGGGGAACAGCCAACGGCTTCGATATATGGGAAAATGAGTATTTCATCGGCATGGGCTTTACATATGACAGCTATATTCTTTACAGCGAAGCAGAAAAACTCGGCGAGGCAGAAAGGGAACTCCTTATGCTTAAGGCAATGGTTGTTCCCGACGAAAAGGAATATCTTGTGGATGATTATCTTCTCCACTTCGACCTTGACGAAGCTGTTTTCGATTACAACGAATACACCAGAGACTGTCAGCAGAGAGCAGACCTGAAGTGTAACAGTTTTGCCTACACCGACAGAGGATTTGAAGCTGCCATTTCCACCGAAGAAGAAAGCGTTGTGTTCTTCAGTGTTCCCAATGAATCGGGCTGGAAAGCATCCGTTAACGGTGAAACAGTTGAAATCATCTCCGCAAATGTGGGATTCATGGCTGTTAAAGTTCCTTCCGGTGATAATGTAAACATAGTATTCACCTATACCACACCGGGACTTTCAGACGGAATCGCAATAGCTGTCATAAGCTTTGCACTTCTCATTGCCTACATTATTCTTGTAAGAATTGTGGAAAAGAAGAAAACTACTCCCGAAACAAGTGACCATGCAGCAATATTCAGAATGGCAAAATTCTCAAGCTACGCTAAGAAACACAATACCGAGTTCCTCACAAGGTACAAGGGAAAATACATGCTCATGAAACGAACTGTAAGAAAGGGTGACTAAAATGGCAGAGCCTGTTGTTTATTTTGTAATACCATGCTATAACGAAGAAGAGGTATTACCGGAATCTTCCAAAAGAATACTCGCAAAACTCAGCTCCATGAGAAAGAAAGGTCTTGCCGACAGCAAAAGCCGCATTTTACTTGTAAACGACGGAAGCAAAGACAGAACCTGGGAGATTATCGAAAAACTCTGTGCCGATCACGAGGAATTTGAGGGAATAAAACTTGCCCACAACCGCGGCCACCAGAACGCTCTGCTCTCCGGTCTTATGACCGCCATGGAGAAATGTGACTGCGCCATAAGCCTTGATGCCGATCTTCAGGATGATATTGAGGTGCTTGATGAATTCGTGGAGAAATACATTGATGGCTGTGATGTGGTTTACGGTGTACGCAACAAGCGTGATACAGATACTTTCTTTAAAAAGACCACAGCGGAAGGCTTCTACAAGTTCATGAAGGTGCTGGGCGTTGACATCGTGTTCAACCATGCAGACTACCGCCTGATGAGCAAACGTGCCCTTGAGGGCCTCTCGGAATACAATGAAGTAAACCTCTTCCTGCGTGGCATTGTTCCCCTCATCGGTTACAGAAGTGACTATGTTTACTACGACCGCCACGAACGCTTTGCGGGTGAAAGCAAATACCCCCTCAAGAAAATGCTCAGCTTTGCTCTGGACGGAATAACCTCATTCAGCGTAAAGCCATTAAAGCTCATCTCCAATCTCGGAATTATCATTTCACTTCTGAGCGTTTTCGGTCTGCTGTATGCCCTTTTTTCCCACGCCTTCGGCTTCACGGTTCCCGGATGGACCGCCATTGTGGCATCTATCTGGTTACTGGGCGGCATTCAGCTTCTGTGCATAGGCGTTGTGGGAACCTATATCGGTAAAATTTACAGTGAAGTAAAACACAGACCACGATACCGTATCGAAACCTACATTGAAAACAGGTGATATAAACAGTTACAGCGGAAGCCCACGTGGAGCCTCCGCTGTTTTTTCATATATATTAAATTTTTATCCGAAATACCACTCAGGCATAAATGACAGCATATCAATAGTTTCCTGAGTTGTGGGTGCTCCGGAAATTACAGGGTAGAACACCGCAAAAAGTGCAAGGTTCACAAGTACGAACAGAGCCAGGATGATATAGCGTATCTCAGCCTTTGCTAACACGCCCCTGTTTATTATTCCACGGGAGAGTATTCTGTTTGAGCCCATTGCGTGGAATGCGCCGATTATCGCCATTACTATGAACGGAACCGCTGTGAAGTAATGGTAGACAAATGTGAGTCTCGGAACAAGACACCACGGAACATAAGCCGCCGCAAAACCGATAATCACGGTGAAGCTCCAGTCTTTTCTTTTAATGATATAGGCAGGAACGGTAAACAGCATTGCCGCAAGGCCTGTCCACCACAGAAGCGGATTACCCATACAGCTTATGGTGCTTATTCCACCCATGCCATCCACGTTGTGCTCAATTGTGTACCAGATATTTCTGATGTCCAGCGGCCACTCATACCACGGAGAAGCAAAGTAATGCTCCGCAACCAGCTGAGAGTGATAATTGAACATATGAGTCTGATATGACACAAATCTGCCGATGACATCGTATCTGTTATGAGGCAGTAATGTGAGCGGAAGAAAAGCCGCAAAATAGATAAGTACCGGAATGAACACAAAGAACAGCATGCACCATATGCACAGATAAATGCATCCGGTAACGTAATCGTAACGCTCCTGCTTATTCTTTGGGGCATCGTTAATCAGTTTGGCGAAGAACATGACCGCAAGTCCCACAGCCGCATAACAGCATGTCCACTTTGAGGCACAGCCTATTCCCATAAACACACCCGAGACAAACAGAGGAACAAGAAGCTGTCTCTTTGAGGCTGTCTTAACATCCTGCTGGATAAATACCAGCATGGCATCGTACATCAGCAGTATGAATATAACCGCATAGGTATCGATGGTGGCAATTCTTGTCTGGGTAAAATGCATGAAATCAAAAGCAAACAGAATCACACCTGCGGCAGAGAGTATCGTATTGCCGAAAAGTCTCTTTAGGAAATGATAAAGTATGGGCAGCATGAGCACACCGAAGAGAGTGCCCATAAATCTCCAGCCGAAGGGGTTCATACCGAACATTCTGATTCCCAGGCTGATTATCAGCTTGCCGAGGGTCGGGTGGGTATTCTCGTAGCTCTCAGCACCAAGGATAAACTCGTATGCTGTACGGGCATGGTAAATCTCATCGAAATATGTAGAGTTAATGTAACTTGTGTGAACCGGAACACTTCCCTGCTCATCAACAAGCTGAGGGGCATTTCCCCCAATGTCACTGCCCATGCACAGTGCTTCACCTGTGACGTCTATGAAACCCACCTCGTTGAGCACAACACCGTCGTCATTTGCAGTAACTCTTATATATCTGCCATAGTCGGGATCAATGTCAATCTCTTTCCACTCGTACACCGCAGAGGAATCCATGGTGGTCACAGCTGTCCAGCTTTTGCCGTCCGAAGAAGCATCTATGCTTATATTACAGCCAACCTTGTGGTAGTTGTTCTCGGTTTTGCTTATGCCAGGAAGTATGGTAATTTTTGAGATATCACCGTCTGCCATGAGAACGGCACTTTCTCCCGATGCAGGCTCCCAGCCTGTGTTTGCCGAGGTTTTCACACCAAGGTTATGGAAAGCAATTACTCCGTAAAGCACGGTTATGGCAAGGCATATTATTACGTCTGCCTTTCCTATCTTTCTGTCCTGAGTTTCACATGTGGGAACCATCAGAGCAAATTTCGGCTTCTCCGCAGGCTCCTCCTCTGATTCAGACTCTTCCTCTTCGGCTGTTTCATCGGGTTCCTCATTCTTTATGAGAAGTGACAGTATATCGGTATTTTCGTTTTCGAGAATAAACTCAGAAATAACCGATGCCATGAAAAGCAGATAAATTACCACATGGGCCGCAGAAAGCGATACTATCGGCCATGATGTGGGAGAAACATAGGAATTATCAAGCCAGAGCACATAGGCCACATTAAGGAAATGAACGAAGCTTAATCCTGAGAATATCAGCAGATAATTCCTGTTCTTTGTAAAATAGTAAGTCAGCAGTATGAATATGAGTGCAGGGTAAACATATCTTTCGTGCATCTTTACGGAGAACATGAACACCGTAAACATTATCACCGCAGAAGATACAAATATGCTTTCCTTCGCCTTTCTGTCCTTTGCAAAGAACATGATGCAGCCGCACACAAATGTGGCAATAACAGGGCCGAACATATTCAGCACACTGAGGGCTATTCCCTTTTCCGGCAGCTTTGCCCAGTTCTTTCCGAACATATCCCATACATTATAAGCATTAATGGAATAGTAGGAATAATAATCCATGGTCTCTTTGTATCTGTCGATGAGCCATGTGAAATCGAAGCCCTGAGTGTAAGGCTTTGCAATGAGCAGAGCGGCAAACACCGCACTAAGTATGCCAACAAACAGATTCTTTATGTCTTTTCTGAACAGACAGTAGAAGATGTAAACCGGCGCAAAAATGAGCATCTGCATCTTTGTGATGAGAGCGACGCCGTAGAGCAGTCCTGCCGGCAGAAACTTATTGTTCATCATAAGCCACAGCGAGAACAGCAGTATCATAACGCTGAAGGAATCCACCTGCCCCCACACCGTGGAATTGATTATTACGGCAGGGCAGAACAGGTAAGCCGCCGCACCGAAGAACGCTTCTTCTCCGCTGAACTTCTTTTTACCGATATGATAAACCGCCCATGCACACACAAGGTCCGATATTATCGACGGAAGCTTGATAAGCAGAGTATAGCCTGCGGAATCATAGGACCAGCCGAAGAAACGCCTTAGGCTGTCCATCCAGCCCAGAATATAAAGGAACCCGGGCGGGTAATCAAGATACAGATCTGTGTGATAAACCTGCATGTATCCGACATCGTTTACAGATTGTCCCCATGCTTTGAACAGATTTATGTCCACACCGAATCCCGATGTGGAATAGCCCATAATCAGCCTGAAAACAAAGGCCGCCCCGAGCAGGACCCATATCAGCAGTTTTGTGTTGAGTTTCATGCTCCCGCATCTGTGAGCCTTCACCGCAAAAAACAGAGACGCCACCAGAAACAGAACAGAAACGGAAATATAAGATACCATAAATTTCTCCTGTAAAATTATTTGATGAATTACGTATTACGGCAAGTTTGCACTTGACCAAACCCTCACAAAATAATAAACTTATAGGGAATATATTTTAATGATATTATATAATCATTAGAGCAAAATATCAACCTTGATGAAAGGATGGCATTATATGAAATTCGATCTTTTTCATGAAAATCCCGATGTCCTTCATGTAGGCTGTGAGGAGAACAGATCTTACTATCTCCCGTTCGCAGACCTCGAAGAGGCGGAAAGCGGAGAATCCTCCAGAATAATCGACCTTGACGGTACATGGGATTTCAAGTATTTCGACTCCTTTGCCGACAGTTTTATAAACGGATTTTTCAGCTCGGACGACGAGGCCGGCCTCCCTGTGGATGAATTTGAGATGGATGAAATAGAAGTTCCGTCTGTATGGCAGACCTACGGATATGACGGACACCAGTACACCAATGTACGTTATCCTTTTGCTTATGATCCGCCTTTTGTTCCCGATGACAACCCATGCGGACTTTATATGAGAACCTTCGAGCTTTCCGCCGAGGAAATCTCAAGAAAATCCTACCTCAACTTTGAGGGCGTAGACTCCTGCTTCTACCTCTGGATTAACGGTGAGTTTGCGGGTTACTCCCAGGTTTCCCACTCCACCAGTGAGTTCGATATCTCCGACTATGTGACAGAGGGTGAAAACAGCATTGCTGTTCTTGTTCTCAAGTGGTGCGACGGCTCTTACCTCGAGGATCAGGACAAGCTGAGAATGAGCGGTATCTTCCGTGATGTATATATCATCTCAAGACCCGAGAACCACCTGAGAGATTATTTTGTTAAAACTGCTCTTTCCAATAACTACAAGCATGCCGATGTTAAGATTGAGCTCATGAAGAACGGTGATGTTCCCGTCAAGTGCCAGCTCATTGCTCCCGACGGAGAAATTGTCGGCGTAGCCGAAGAGGAAAACGGAGAGATCAACTTCTCCATTGACAACCCTGTTCTCTGGAATGCAGAGGAGCCGGAGCTTTATATCGGTATCATCACAGCAGGTGACGAGGTTATCGTTCAGCACATAGGCCTCTCAGAGGTTAAGGTTGTAAACGGTGTTGTACTGTGGAACGGTCAGAAAATCAAGATTAAGGGTGTCAACCGCCACGATTCCGACCCTGTAACAGGCTATACAATCAGCGAGGAACAGGCTCTTACCGACCTTCTCATGATGAAACAGCACAACATCAACGCAGTAAGAACATCCCACTATCCGAACGCACCGTGGTTCCTCGATTTATGCTCAGAGCTCGGTTTCTATGTAATTGCCGAGGCTGACCTTGAATCTCACGGCTGTGCAACCGTATACGGTGACTATGACCTCAACCATTACTCCGCACTTGCCCTTGACCACAGATTTGACAAGGCCATCATGGACAGAATTCAGCGCAGTGTCATCCGTGACAAAAACAATGCCTGTATATTCGCATGGTCTTTGGGTAATGAATCCGGCTGGGGCGAGAGCCTTGAAGAAGCAGGAAGATGGATTAAATCATACGATCCATCCAGACTCACACATTACGAGAACTGCCATGTTGAGGCTTACGGCAGAAAGAACGACACCTCCATGCTCGACCTTTTCTCTCACATGTACTGGCCGACAGAGGAAATAGACAACTACTTCTCCACAGATGAGGTTAAGAAGCCATTCATTCAGTGCGAGTTCATCCATGCCATGGGCAACGGTCCCGGAGACATCGAGGACTACATGGAGAGAATGTTCAAGTACGACGGCTTCGTCGGTGGTCTTGTCTGGGAGTGGTGCGACCACGCAGTTTACGGCGGAACAACTCCCGATAACAAATATATCTATCGCTACGGCGGTGACAACGGGGAGTTCCCTCATGATGATAACTTCTGCATGGACGGTCTTGTTTTCCCTGACAGAACACCTCACACAGGTCTTCTTGAATACAAGCAGGGCATTCGTCCGATAAGAGCCGCATGGGCAGACGACGAAAAGAAGTCCGTAAAACTCACAAATATGCTCGACTTTAAGAATGCCGGGGACGAGCTCAATATCTCCTATGAAATAAAGAATGACGGCGAAGTTATCGCCGAGGGCACACTCGATGCCGACATTGCTCCTCATGCCTCAAGATTCTACGAGATTGAGGGCTTCACAGGTGAAGGCACAGAAACTCTCATGCTCTATTACACAGCTAAGAACGAGACAGCCTACTGCGAAGAAGATTACGAACTCGGCTTTGACCAGCTCATCTATTGCGAAGAGAAGTACAACAAACCGGAGCTCATCAGGGGTGACATCGATATAAGCGAAGACGGCACAAAGATTTACATCAGCACAGATGATTTTGCATATACCATCAACAAGAAAACAGCAATGTTCGAGAAGATGGTAAAGCTTAACGAAACCATAATCACAAGACCTATGGAACTCAACATATGGAGAGCACCTACAGACAACGACAGAACCCAGCGCCTCGAGTGGGAGAAGTTCGGTTACGACAGAATTACCACAAAGGTTTATGAGATTACTGCCGAAGTTAAGGACGGCCTTGCAGTTGTAAATGCGAAGCTCGGCATGGGTGCAATCTTCATCAAGAAGTTCCTCGACATTGACCTCACATGGACAATTGACGCCGAGGGTAACATCAACTCCAGAATTATCGGAAACAAGGACGAGAAGTTCCCATGGTTCCCACGCTTCGGATTCAGAATGTTCCTGCCCCGTGAGTTTAAGAATGTCGAATACTTCGGCTATGGTCCTTTCGAGAGCTATCAGGACAAGCATCTTGCCTCCTGCCTCGATTACTTCGCAGAGAATGTAAAGGATATGCACGAGGATTACATTAAGCCTCAGGAGAACGGCTCCCACTGGGGAACAAGAAATGTTACCGTGCTCAACGGCAAACTTGCCCTCTCCTTCTCATCCGAGAAGCCGATTTCCTTCAATGCTTCCGAGTACACTCAGGAAGAACTCACAAAGAAAATGCACAACTACGAGCTTACAAAGTGCGGTGACACCGTACTCTGTGTTGACTACCGCATGAGCGGTATAGGCTCCAACTCCTGCGGACCTGAGCTTCTGCCTCAGTACCGCATGAACGAAAAGAACTTTGTATTCGACCTCGATATTCAGGTTATTTAAGTTCCATATATAAAACAGGCTCCGTCGGTTAATTCCGGCGGAGTCTTTGCATTTGTATTCAGTTTCTTCCC
>JAUNDK010000028.1:0-5504 GCA_030526115.1 Clostridia bacterium | reverse complement strand
GGATGTGTGAATGTCTATCCACACGAGATCTATGAATGTGGTATCGAGCCTGAGTTTATGCTCCTGGGCATACTCCATAAGGAGCTTTGCATAATGACGACTGTTCCATTTTCCCGAATAGAATACGGAGAGATAGTCTCCTGCGGGAATTACATCCGGTCCGTTATCGTTGAGAAGCAGAGCCGCCTCGTAAAGGTCTGAGCTGTCGTACATCGGAGTTAGTACCGAAGCAATATGATGGTTGCCGATAATGCCGTCCGAATATCTCTCGGAGAGAGTTTTCATTATCTTGTCCATTTCTTCATCGGTACTGTAACGGCGTTTTACCGAATAGGCATGACGGGCATCGAAATGTTTCTCTGTTATCTTTTCGAATACTATGCCCTCTGTCTGCAATATACCGTCAAGCACATCCTGAAGCTTTTCTTTTCGCTGTTTAAGCTCTTCTATCTGACGCTCTGTTGCCGCAAGCTCCTCACGGAAAATCTGAATGGTGGAGCTCACAGAGCCGGAATCGAGATATTTCTTTATGTTCTCAACGGAAATATCAAGTCCTCTCAGTTCCTTAATTACATTAAGTCGCCAGATGTCGGTATCTTTGTAAATTCTGTAACCTGCGGCTGTGCGGGCCGGGGTTATAAGTCCTTTTTCTTCGTAATATCTTAGGGAATCCGCACCTATTCCGTACAGCTTAGAGATGTCACCTATTGTATAGTGATCTTTTTTCTTAATCTCTGAACTCAATTAGTTTCACCTCAAAAGTTTAATATGGAAAGGGAATGCCTGTTACAGCATTCCCCTGTTAAGTCAGTTTAAAGTCCTACGCCGAGGCATCCGCATACACCAAGACCGATGATGGTGAGTATGGATGTGATGATAACATAAGGAAGCTGAGAGAGGTTGTGATCCATAACCTCAATTTTAGAGGACTCAGCTGCCAGCATTGTAGCATCTGCAAAGAAACATGCGTGGCTTCCGAATGTACCGCCGGACATAACAGCCGCAATTGTGAGCGGAATGCTTGCGCCCATTGCAGAAGCAAGTGGAATGATGAACGGTACAACAACTGTGGAAGATCCCCAGATGGATCCTGTTGCGAATGTGATAAATGCCATTACGAGGAATACGATAATCGGATAAAGCTGTGGGAGCGGGAAGCTCTTGACTGTTGTGATAACGAAGTTTGTGAGTCCCATTGCACCTGAAACATTGGCAACCATGAATGCGGCAAGAAGTGCTGCGATGGTTGGAACAATATCACAGAAACCGTGAATCATTGTATCTGACCAGTCTGTTACAGACATAATCTTTCTCGGAACATAGAGAATAAGGCAGGAAGCAAGAGCAAGGCATACACCGAGAAGGATATCCCAGCCGAGCTTGAACGGGTCAAATGTAACAAAGATGAGAACTATCATAGGAATTAAGAAGTCCCATACATTGCCGTGCTCGTTCTTTACATCGTCGCCCTTGTTTTTCTCAAGGTTTGCCGGTGTAGGATCGAATGGCTGGTTCTGCTCCATTGCTCTCTTGTAGGCTGTCTTCATCTTGCCGAACTTTGGCATAATGCCCATGGCGAAGAGGAAAACAAAGAGAACTGTAATCCATGCATAGAAGTTGAGTGGGATGAGCTTGATGAACATGCTCATTCCGCCGCCCTCACCGTAAATAGCGGCAACAGCAGGCTGCTCCATAAAGAGTGCCATATAGAATGCTGCCCATGTGGAGAACGGAAGCATCATGCATACAGGTGTACCTGTGGAGTCGAGCAGGTAAGCAAGAGCTTCACGAGGAATCTTCTTCTCATCGCAGATGGAGCGCATGCAGGCACCGACTGTGAGCATGTTGAGATAGTCATCAACGAAGATAATAACACCTAAAATCCATGTAACCAGGAGAGTTGTTCTCTGGCTCTTGCAGATTTTGTTACCTATGGTATAGAAACCGGCTGTGCCCTTTGCCTTTGTGAGCAGGGCAATAAGACCGCCGAACAGACCGCAAACAAGGAAAATCCAGATATTCTCTGCCGCTGTGTTCTGAAGCAGGAGTACCCATTCGGTAAGGAAGTTGCCCTTATATGCCATAATACAGCCCACAACGGAACCCACAAGCAGGCTCTCGAAAGGCTTCTTTGTGGCTATGGCGCCAACAATGGCAAGCAGAACGGGAACAACACTGAGCCATCCCATTTTAAGGCTGCCGTCATCGGCAACATCTTCTTCGGCCTCGGTGGTTTCCTCTGTGGCAATAAGTTCCTGTGCAGGAGCTTCAGCGGAATCTGCTGTGTCGGCAAAAGCTGTAACACCCACTGCAAAAACCATCATCACCACAAGGGCGAGACTGAGTAATTTAAAAACGTGCGATTTTAACATAGTTCTAACCTCCCCGGGGGCTTTAATAAGTCCCGATAAAAAAATTTGCAACCGTCAGAGATCAATCGCACAAATATCGCCCCGGCGGTTTAGTTGTGTAATAATTATAAGCTTGGTACTGTACTAATGTCAACTGTAATATACATAATCAACAAATGCACAGTGTAAGAAATATACAGTTGTTTTTGTGCAGAATAGCAAAAAAGGCAGAACCTTCCATATAAAGGAAAGTTCCACCCTGAACTTTTATATTCGACTGTTAATGAATTAACCCTCGTACTTCTCCTCGCAGTAAAGGCAGCGATATGTCTTGCCGGAACCCTCGGAGAGTGTGAAGATGTTCGGGAGCTCCTGCTCGATGGATGTAATGCAGCGTGGATTCTTGCACTTGATTACATTGACAAGCTTCTTTGGATGCTCGATTGTCTTCTTCTCTACAATCTTACCGTCTTTGATAACATTGATGGAGATGTGATGAGAGATGAAACCTACAACGTCAAGGTCGAGCTCGATGTCTGTGGAAATCTTGATGATATCCTTCTTGCCCATTTTTGCGCTGTCTGCGTTCTTGATGATTGCGATCTGGCAGTCGAGTTCATCAAGCTTTAAGTACTTATAGAGATCCATGCCCTTGCCGGCAGGAATGTGATCTAAAACAACACCATTGTCAAGTCCGCTGATATTAAGCATATTACTCTACCTCGATTCCCAGTAATGTAAGTATAAGTGCCATACGGATATACATGCCGTACTGTGCCTGCTGGAAGTAAGCAGCTCTTGGGTCGTCGTCAACCTCAACGCTGATCTCGTTAACTCTTGGGAGCGGATGAAGAACCAGCATGTCAGGCTTTGCGTGAGACATCTTCTCTTTGTCGAGGATGTAGAAGTCCTTCATTCTTACATAGTCCTCTTCGTTGAAGAAGCGCTCCTTCTGAACTCTTGTCATGTAAAGGATATCGAGCTCAGGAATAGCCTCGTCAAGGCTGATAACCTCTTTGTACTCATAACCCTTCTGCTCGAGCATCTCTGTGATGTAGCTTGGAACCTTGAGCTCAGGTGGTGAGATGAGAACAAACTTAACGCCCTCGTATCTTGTTAAAGCGTTGATGAGGGAGTGAACTGTACGGCCGAACTTGAGGTCGCCGCAAAGACCGACTGTGAGACCCTCGAATGCACCGTGAAGTGAGTGAATTGTGAGAAGGTCTGTGAGTGTCTGAGTTGGATGCTGATGTCCACCATCACCCGCATTGATGAGCGGAATGGAAGCCTTCTGTGCGCCTACGAATGCCGCACCCTCCTTAGGATGTCTCATTGCGCAGATGTCAGCGTAGCAGGAAATCATTCTGAGTGTATCGGAAACGCTCTCACCCTTGGCTGCTGAGCTGGAGTTGGCAGAAGAAAAACCAAGAACATGACCACCTAAACGATACATTGCAGCTTCAAAGCTGAGGCGGGTACGTGTGCTTGGCTCGTAGAAACAAGTAGCTAATATTTTTCTGTCACATGCATGAGCATATTTGTCGGGATTTCTTTCAATATCTCCGGCAAGATCCATAAGCTTATAGAGCTCTTCAACAGAAAAATCCATCGGATTTAAAAGATGACGTGGCATTTTTTGTCCTCCTTGATAGTGGTAAAATTTTTACAATTATAGCAATTAAATCGCCCTTGGGTCAAGTGATTTTTCAATAAAATTTTCACACATAAGTTTTAATGTTTTTGTATCTTTTGCTATAAGCATATAAAAAGCGCCCGAAATCAATCGGGCGCATGATTTTCATTAACCGACGTATGTGACAACCTCACCGTCAGCTGTTCTTAATGTGTAAACACAGAAACCGTCATAGTATAAAATACCGTCTTCTGCGTTCTCCTGTGCACAGGAGGACATATATTCGGAACCGGATGGATAACCGATTGCTCCATAGAGAGATCCTACATCAAATCCGATATAACCGAGGGCAATATCATAGAGAGATGTGCTTTCCTCAGGTGCAGGTTCCTCCTCGGACTCCACAGGCTCTTCGGAAGATTCTTCCGGAGCAGGCTCCTCTGATGACTCCTCAGGGGCAGGCTCTTCACCGGATTCCTCAGGAGCAGGTTCCTCTGTCGGTTCCGGTGTTGGCTCCTCAGTTGGTTCCGGAGTAGGTTCAGGGGTTGGCTCCGGAGTAGGCTCTTCTGTCGGTTCCGGTGTTGGTTCCGGTTCAGCGACAACAGTTGCCTTGCCATCCTCTATGCATACAAGAACAACATAGTTCTTCATCCAGTCGTAATCAACAGGGCTGATGGAAACATAGTAATAGTTTCCGCCTACATAAGCAATTCCGCCGTCGGCATTCTTAAGAACCTCATAGCTCTCTTCGTCTGCTGCGGTAACGTTTGTGCTGCCCTCGTAGATGATTGTTGCGAGCTCACCCTTTGGTGCTTTATCTGCTGTGAAAACAGCCTTTTCGCTGTCTGCAAATGCAATCTTTGCTATCTTTGGAAGCTTTTCCTCTGCCTTGACTGTAATTGTCTCGAGAAGAGCAGTCTCACTGCCGGAAGCAGCGTTAATTACATCGAACGGAAGTGTTACAAAGCTTACGGATTTCTCATCGCCTGCATAAGCCATGGCGATTCTGAACTTACCGTCAAAATCTGCGGCAATGATACCGCTTAAGTTCTTGAATTTTTCTGTGCCTGTGAGCTTTACAAAGCTGATATCGGCATTTTCTCTGTCATAAACAGCGATGGCATATGCGCCCTTTGTCTCCTCATAATTTCTGATGAGGAAGTAAACCTTTCCGGCAAAATAAACGCTGTCAACAGCCTCTCCGCCAAGTTCGCATGTGGAAAGAATATCACCGTAGGAATCTACGGAAACATTGGTTTTGCCGAATGTGAAGTTCATCTCGTTATCAAAGGAATTGAATGCGATGGAACCGAGCTTTTCCTCGGAATAATTAAATGCATCGAATGGGAAAGCCTTTGAAAGTTCATCCTCGTAAGGAGAATCAATGTAACCGAAGTCCTCGTCTGTGTAACCGATGGCATTATCCTCATACTGAACAGGCTCTGCGGTTGGTTCAGGCTCTTCTGTCGGGTCCTCTTCAGGTTCGGCTGTCGGCTCTGCCGGAGCTTCTGTCGGCTCTG
>JAUNDK010000027.1:25989-31785 GCA_030526115.1 Clostridia bacterium | reverse complement strand
CTTTTAGTACAGGCATGAATCTCACCGCGGCCTGTGGAAGCACAAAATTTCTGAAAGCCTGTTTTTCGTTATATCCGAGGGCAAGTGCTGCTTCTCTCTGACCTTTGTCGATGCTGTCTATACCAGAACGCATGATTTCGGAGGCGTATGCCGCAAAGTTAAGGCTGAATGCCGCCACCGCAACCCAGAAGGCATTAATCGGTGCGCCGGCAAAAACTATATAGTACATGATGAGTAACAGAACCACAATCGGCATACCCTGAAACAGTTTAATGTAAATATCCGCTGTAAAGGAAAGAAGTCGGTTGCTGTTTCTGCGCATGATGCAGATGTAATAACCGAGAATACTGCCCAGTATTGCCGAAAGAACTGTGAGTGAGACAGTTCGAAGCATACCCTCGAGTATCAGCTTCCATCTTGCTTCCTTAATAAAGGTTTTAATAAAGTTATCTTTTACTCTGGTGAAAAAACCGGGTTTTACTGCATTTTCACCGGATTCTCTTTTAACTATTCCCACAATGTACTGGGTGTAATAGGTGTCACTGTAAAGAACACTCTCGGCACGTTCTGCGGTCCAGCTGATCTGTGAAGCCGCAAGGTCATATTTGCCTGAACCTATGGAAGTGATTACACCGCCGAGGTCCATATCATCGATTTTCAGCCCATAGCCATATTCTTCACAGAATCCGCATATAATAGCCATATCAAAGCCCGCAGGCTTACCGTCAACGATATATGAGAAAGGAACTGTGGTGGAGGATGTTGCCATGTGAAGGATGCCGTTTTCTCCTTCTGTCGGAACATTCAGACCCTTTTTTTCATCGGTGGAAATCCAGTATTCTTCCAGTTCTTTGAGTTTTCCGTTTTCTTTTATTTCTGCAATATAATCGCTTACCTCGGCCTGAAGTTTTCTGCCTTTATCATTCATGGGGAATATTACACCGAGATCAAAGCTTTTCAGACTGTCTACCGTTGTGGTGAACTCCGGATATTCCTGTTCCATGAGCATAAAGCTGACGGATGAATTTACAAAAAAGTCAATCTTGTTCTCTTTGAGAGCAAGGGCCAGATCGGCAAAATTGTTGAAGTACATAATCTCGGCATCATTGACTGCGCCGTTAACGATGTCATCCTGGGGTGTTCCTATCATTACTCCCGCCTTTTTACCGTCAAGCTCACTGACATTTACCACCGCAAAACAGGGCAGGGCGGTCAGTATAACGAGTAAAAGAGCAAACATCATGACAAGAAGATGTTTTGTGTGTTTCATTTTTTCTCCCTCAATATTTCTGATTTCTGTGCATTTCCACAGTGAATCGGTATCTGTTCTGTTATGATGAACCTAACCGAATCAGGCATAATACCGATTTATTATAGCACAATTATTGTTTATTTCTACTGTTTGTGAACAAATATGTTCAAAATTCTGCTCAATATGTATAAAACCGGTTGAGATTTGGTGTTTTCTCTGCTAATATTATAAATAAATCTGTTATATAAAGCTTCTGTTAAATATATGAAAAAGAGGTAATTGTTTATGGATATATCATATCTTCTGTTTTTACAGAATCTCAGGGAATCAGGTGCCGGATTTGTCTCTGATTTCATGCTCTGGATGAGCAAATTTGCCGTCGGCTTCTGGCCCATAGCAATGGCATGTATGGTTTACTGGGTATTCGACCGCAGGGCGGGAAAGAAAATATTCGCAGGTTTCGGTCTTGGTCTGCTTGCCACTGGTTTTCTCAAGCTCACATTCAGAATAACAAGACCATGGCTCAGAGATTCAAGAGTTCTGCCGTACGGTGACTCGAAGGTTTCCGCTACGGGCTATTCCTTCCCGAGTGGTCATTCCACATTTGCGACAGGACTTTTCGGCGGTATGGCCTGGTGGCAGAGAAAAAGAAATCTGTTTCTCGCCACTGTGCTTTTCGGTGCAATGATACTCACCATGTTTTCAAGAAATTTCCTCGGTGTTCACACACCACAGGATGTTCTCGTTGGTATGCTCAGCACAGTTATCATGATGGCTGTTTCGTCAAAAATCGAGGACTGGACAGATAAAAACACCAAAAGGGATATCTTTGTTATTATCGGAGGACTCCTGCTGTGTGTGGGACTCATTTTATATTATCAGTCCATTAATATTGCTGAGCTTTACGACGAAGCGGGAACACTGGTAATAAACCCCAAAGTCATGAAGGCAGATTCCTTTGAGGGAATAGGTTTTGTTTCTGCATTTGCAGTTTGCCGTATGTTTGAGCGCAGATTTGATTTTGACATCAGACTGAGCAAAAAGGACAGATTCATAATATCCGTATTTGCCCTCATACCGTTATACTGGTGGTTCAATAACATTATGCCGATATGTGTCCCGTTCAGCAGAGCACTGGGCAGATATCTCACTCATTCCGGAACAGTGGTCTATTCCATGATAATAGTTCCGTTTGTCATGAGCAAAATAAGACTTCCGAAGTGGATGCTCGAAAAAGAAACCGAGGTTGTGAAAAAATGAAAAGCTATTCTTTTGACAATAAAACCGAAAACATAGCAAAAGCACTTGATTTTGTCAGGGACAATCTTGAGGAGTGCAAGGTTAAAATCCGTAATTTCGATGAAGATTTCAAGTATTTCAGGGGGCTTCTGGAATATATAGCCACAGAGCACAGAAGTACCGAAAAAATAAAAATCAATATTTACAAAAGGGTGGGAACCACATATATTCAGCTTTTCTTTGACGGTGAAGAACTGAATATAGATAAACTTCTTGCCGATGCCATAAAGGCTGAAAATGCAGATGCGATAGATAATATCGAAGCCGGACGCATGAGCGAGGTGTTCAGAACACACTTCAAGTCCAAGCATTTCCACCACAAATACAGTCATAATGTAAATACATTTACCTTTGTGATTCAGCCCATGCAGCACAAATCTCTGGTGGTGCTTCTTGCCTGCCTGCTGAGTGGTGTGGCTTTCGGACTGGGAGCAAAATGGGTGCTTCCTGCCGTTGTTACAGAGATAATATCAGAAGACCTGCTTACACCGATAGCAAACATTTTCGTCAAATGTATAAAAATGATTATCGGTCCGCTTATTTTCTTTACAATAGGCTCTTCCATTTCAGGATATACCGATTTAAGCTCTCTCGGACGCATGGGCAGAAAGATGAGCGGGCGTTATATTGTCAATGCAGTAATTGCCCTTGTTCTTGCCACGGGAATCACCATGATTTTTCATCTTGGTGCCGGAAGTACTCTTGGTTCCGGTGAGTCGGTTGAAAAACTCCTCGGCGCTTCAAGCGGACTTGTGGAAACAGCTTCATCCACCAATGTTACCCTGAGAGATACAATTATGAATATCTTTCCGAGTAATTTCTTTAAGGCTTTTACAGAGTCCAATATTCTCCAGATAATTTTCATTTCTTTCCTTCTGGGAATTGCCACGGCTATGATTCCCGGCAAGTACAGGGAAGGTGTGTGTTCTTTCCTTAATGCGGGAAATGCGGTATTCAGCAAGATGGTAAGCATAGTAATGCTGCTTCTGCCGATTTCGGTTTTCTGTTCTATGGCAAACGCTATGATTTCCATGGGCCTTGACACACTTCTTATGATTGCCACATGGCTTATTGCCCTTATGGCGGCTTTTGCTCTGATGTCGGTGATATATCTTCTGCTTATATGGAAGAGCACAGGCATAAAACCGAAGCAGTACCTTGTCAGTTACAGTGAAGCATTGATTGCAACTTTCGCCATGGGCTCATGCAATTCATCCATGCCGATAAGAATTTCCAAATGTGAGGAAAAACTCGGTGTCAAAAAGCAGATTGCCTCTTTTGCAATTCCTATCGGAGGATCTCTCCACTGTGCAAGCAACTGCATTTTCTATACCATTTCGCTTATCTTCCTTGCGAATCTATACAGCCCTGTGGAGATAAATCCCCTGGCAAACATGATGATATTTTTATCAATACTTCTTCTCGGAATAGGAGCACCCAGTGTTTCGGGTTCAGGACCGATATGTGTAGCGGTTTTACTTTCATCAATGGGTATGCCTATGGGTTTAATCACCCTGATAATCGGACTCGATCCGTTTGTAAGTATGTTCAAGTCCGCAAGTTCCGCAATGGAAGATTCCTATGTGGCCCTTGCCCTTGCAAAAAGCGAGAATATGCTTGATTTCAGGGGCAGTGAATCAGATGCCTGAGATAATACAGGCGGCAGGCAGTCAGATTGACTGCCTGCTGTTTTTGTGCCCGGACAATGGTCTGAGGTATAAGGTTCAGCTTTTTCCCGATTGTCTGTCATCCGCCGGTAATATTGATTTATATTTTGGTATATGATAGAATACTATTGAATAGTTATGTGCATATTTAATTAGTATGTTTAGAAATATATAAACAATGGCGTGGAAGCGAGACAAACAATGAATTACTTATCACCTGACAAAATCGAGAAATACCTGCTTGAGAGTCTGACAGGCTTCTGGGAGTTTGAAGCTGAAGACGGTGTGGCCGTCCGTATGTATGTGGATAAGAACATGCAGAGGTTAATCGGTGTACCGGATTCTGCTTCACCGGAAGAATGCATGACTTTTTTTCAGTCACATATACATCCTGACGATATGCCGTTAATGGAAGCATATTCCGAAAACATGATGCGTGGCAATGCAGAGATAGAGTATCGATATATGCACCCTACCGCAGGTGAGATATATGTTAGATGCAGTGGCCGCAGAGTTGCCGTTAAAGATAATGTGGTTACTTTTGCGGGACATCACATCGAACTGGCAGATACCGTTCGTGTTGAAAAGGATACTTCGAGTGAAGAGCTTCTTGTAAGAAGGAGCAGAGACCTGCAGCATAACGAAACACGTTATTATTTCCGAAACATGTTGAATAATGCCGCATGTGGCATTGTGGTTTATACAGCCGAAGATCATCAGCTGCAGTATATGAATGCGGAAGCATTGAGAATATACGGTTCTGACAACATAGATGAAATTCAGAAAAACGTGGGAAAAGTAAACTTCGTCCGTATGGGGAAAGATACTGTCAGGGAATATAAGAAAATGCTCAGCGAAAACGGCGGCATTGATTATGAGTGTATCATTACAGGGATAAACAGTGTGGAAACTCAGGCAATCGTGCACTCTGAAGCAGTGGTTTCTCCTCTGGGTGAACGCACAATCTGTTCCACCATACTGGATGTTTCTGAAAACAAAGTTTTATCTGATTCTCTGAAAGCCGCTGAAGAGGCAAACAGGATAAAAGATACCCAGATGGCTGTTATCAGGGCACTCGCTATTCCATACGAGAACACATATGAAGTAAACGGATATACCGGAGAGACAATATGCCACTCCATGTCAAAAACCTCTGAAGAGGCCTATGGCGGTGCCTACAAAGGGGAGCCGTTCGAAGACAGTCTCAGAAAGTATTCTCAGAGCGTGGTTCTTGAAGAAGACAGACATCTTTTTGATGAGATTCGTTTCCTGCCTAAGGCGTTGGAGATATTAAAAGAAAAGAAGATTCACACCTTCTATTACCGAATTCTGCGGAATGGAAAAATTGAATACTTCCAGTGCATGATGGTTATGCCCGATGCGGACAAAAAAGCCTTTGTCATTGCTTTCAGAAATGTATCTGAAGAGAAAAGAAAAGAGTATGAACAGGAAAGGCTCCTGAATCTCAGACTTCAGACCATATCCGAGGCGATTCACGGTGGTTTTAAAATAACAAGAAACGATGAAGTGTTCAGTTTTGTTACTGTTTCCAAACAGCTGGCCCAGCTTCTGGGATAT
>JAUNDK010000027.1:0-25979 GCA_030526115.1 Clostridia bacterium | reverse complement strand
TGTATGGCAGGGCTTGTCAACCCCGATGACGGCAATGAGATTGAAGAGGCCAACAAAGCCGTTGACGCAGATGAGTTATACACCATGCATTATCGCATACTCTGTAAGGACGGCAGCTGGAAACACGTTGAAGATCGTGGTCGAATGATTATCAATGAAAAAGGCGAAAAGGAGTACTGGAGCTTTATTTCAGATATGGATCAGCTGACTGCACTTGAAAAAGCAAATAAAGCCAAAACAGAATTCCTCTTCAATATGTCTCATGACATAAGAACCCCGATGAACGCCATAATGGGCTATTCACAGCTGATGAGGAAAGAACTCACCGACCCTAAACTCCTTGATTATCAGAATAAGATAGATGCATCCGCAAGCATGCTCCTCTCAATTATCAATCATGTTCTTGATATGTCCAGAATTGACAGTGGAAAGGTTAAAATAGCGGAAGATTATGCCTGTGTACCCGATATCCCTGCCAATATAGCCAATGTGTTCGGCGAAGAGGCAAGAAAGAAGGATATCACTCTCGAGTATCGGGTTGATGTTAAGCATGAGCATATCCTGTGCGATGCGACAAAACTTAACGAGATATACATCAATATCGTCAGCAATGCAGTAAAATATACTCCTGCCGGCGGTAAGATTTCAGCGTCTATCGAAGAAGTTCCATGTGACAGAGAAGGCTGTGCGTATTACAGAACCACAATTACAGATACAGGCATCGGTATGAGCAAAGATTTTTTACCGTTACTGTTCGATTCCTTCTCAAGAGAGAGAAACTCCACCGTGAGCGGAATTGAGGGAACAGGCCTTGGAATGTCTATTGTGAAAAAACTCGTGGACCTGCTCGAAGGTACAATCGAGGTGGAAAGCGAACCGGGTAAAGGTTCAAAATTTACAGTTACCCTGCCTCATAAAATCGTGGATGAATCTTATGCAGTAAAAAGCAAAGCGGTTTCTTCAAAAAACAGACAGGATGTGTTAAAAGGAAGACATTTCCTGATGGCTGAAGACAATGAGCTCAATGCGGAAATTGCAATGGCGATTCTCGGTGAAAAAGGCGTAAGCGTTGACTGGGCTCATAACGGAGCCGAATGTGTTGAGATGCTTCGCAATAATCCGGCAGGAACCTACGATTTAATCCTGATGGACATTCAGATGCCTGTGATGAACGGTTATGAAGCTACACGGAATATCAGACTCATGGAAGATACAGACAAATCAGATATTCCTGTTTTTGCCATGACGGCAAATGCATTTGAAGAGGACAGGAAAAATGCCGTTGAAGCCGGTATGAACGGTCACATTGCCAAGCCGATCTCCATAGAGAAAGTAGTGGAAGAGATTCTTCCTGTTTTTCATAGATAAACCAAAAAAACGATTACAACGCAGTTTTAGATTATACCGACCTTCGTATTCAGCGAACGAAGGTCGGTATTTTCATGAAATTCTGAACTGTATTGCCGTATAGATAAACAGGGAAAAAGTAATTGACATTATTCCGCAAAAGGCATAGAATATATATGTAATTTATGAATATAAAAAATTAATATTTTGGTAAATTCATGGAAACATGAAGACACAAAGCTTTAGGGTCTAAGCTCGAAAGAGTATGACAGCCAGTTGCATTTTATAAACGGTTTTTCCGTTTGTTTTAATCGTCTGTCTTCATAATTCGGGACAGGCGTTTTTTTATTGGAGGTATGATGATAGAAGGTTATGTGACAATCAATGAAATGGCGGAAAAATGGCATATTTCATCGAGACGCATCAGAACTATGTGTTCGCAGGGAAAAATAGATGGGGCGGCCAAATTCGGAACCACATGGGCGATACCCATTGGTGCCGAACGCCCCTCCGATGGCAGAAGAACAAGCGGCGCATACATAAACTGGAGAAAACAGAAGAAAGCCCATGAATAACACAAAACCCAATATATGAACAGTAAATATTCGGAAAGTGAAAGAATATGACATTGATTCCCAGGAGTCTGCCGTCCGGATTTAACGCTAAGTCTGGACAGCGGGAATATTATTAATTCTAATCCCCATAGTCACGCAATATATAAAGTATTCTCCGAAATACAATCGGACGTTGCCTAAATTTTCCCGTAAAGACCATAGACTTTCATTGAACAGCAAAACTACATGTGATATAATTTACTAAGTTATGTATGATAAGAGTAAAACATCAAATTTCCGGAGGAGGAATATGCAGGATACTACAAGAAAATCATTAACGGAACTTGGGCTTCCGGTTGAATATATCGAGTCTGTTCCGGGCGGACTTCACATCTGTGAAGATGATGCGGAGAACGGCTATCCGTTTGTTTATCTCAGCGACCATTTTCTGAAAATAACAGGATGGACAAGGGAAGAAATCGCAGAGAGATTTGAGAACAAATATTCACTCATGGTGCATCCCGATGATTTTGAAACAGCCCACGGTTATACCTGTGTGGGTGAAGAATCCGGCAGTTCTCAGCAGGATGACAGAATTTTCAGAATGTTCGGAAAACACGGATATATTTATGTTTCCGGAAATGCAAGAGAGATTAAAACCAACGGCAAAACATATATTCAGGGAATTCACAATGCAATCACCCACTTTGTAAAGAATATCGAGAAAGAAAAACGAGCTCTGCGAACTCTCAGACTTGAGGGAAGAAGTGACCAGGCAGAGATTATCCGTGCCATCTCAAAGGTTTTCTACTGTATTTATTACATAGATATGCGTGATTATTCATATTTCGATCTTGGCAAAACCACTCTTGAGCTCGATGACCTTGTAGGAACCAAAGGAAATGCCGTAACAGCCTTTCCGCAGGTAGGTAAATTCCTCATTCACGAAGATGACTATGAGCGATTTGTTGAATATACAGATGTGACTACCCTTGACGAAAGACTGAGAGACAAAACCTGGATAAGCGAACAGTTTTTCGGAATGACTGCAGGCTGGTCGGAAGGTCTGTTCATAGCCTCTGACAGAGAAGAGGACGGAAGGCTCAGACATGCCATATGGGCGGTAAGAAGCATTAACGAAGAGAAAAATAAAGAACTTGCCTATCAGGAGGAACTCAGGGAACTTGCCGCCATTGCCCAGAGTGCAAACGAGGCAAAGACAAACTTCCTCTTTAATATGTCTCATGATATCAGAACCCCGATGAACGCCATCATGGGCTATTCTCAGCTGATGCGTAAGGGTCTCACAGATAAAAAGCTCCTTGATTATCAGGATAAAATAGACCGTTCCAGTAAACTGCTGTTATCCATTATCAACAACGTTCTTGATATGGCGAGAATCGACAGCGGCGAAACGGAAATTCATGAGGAACACGTAAAAATATCGAATATTCCCGCGGCTATCTCCGATGTTCTGGGAGCAGAGGCGAAAAGGAAAAGCATAAGCTTTGGCTACACCGTAAATGTAGAGCATGACCATGTTCTTGCGGATTCCACCAAGCTCAATGAAATTTTCATGAACATTTGCAGTAACGCCGTAAAATATACTCTCCCGGGCGGAAGTGTAACTGCCGAAATTGATGAACTGCCCTGTGACAGATCAGGATATGCACTCATCAGAACAAGAATTACAGATACGGGAATAGGCATGAGCAAAGATTATCTTCCGCGCCTGTTCGATTCATTCACAAGAGAACGCAATACCACCACAGGTAAGGTTGCCGGTACAGGCCTCGGAATGGCGATAGTTAAAAAACTGATAGACCTCATGGATGGTTCCATAGATGTTCAAAGTGAAGAGGGAAACGGCTCCGTATTTACTGTGATTATCCCTCACAAAATCGCTGACAAATCCTATTACAATCACAGTAAGGATAATGAAATTGAAAACAGTGATCATCTGATTCAAGGAAAGAGACTTCTCCTTGCAGAGGATAACGAGCTGAATGCGGAAATCGCTCTTGCCGTACTCGAAGACATCGGTCTTGTAGTTGACCACGTGGAAGACGGCAGAAAGTGTCTGGAAAAAATCATGAAAATGCCATCCGACAGTTACGATCTTATCCTTATGGACGTTCAGATGCCTGTTATGAACGGATATGAAGCGACAAAAGCAATCAGGGCCATTCCTGACGAAAGCAAAGCAAACATACCGATTATTGCCATGACGGCAAATGCCTTTGATGAAGACAGAAGAAATGCCTTCTCAGCCGGAATGAACGGTCACGTTTCCAAGCCGATTGATGTCAACAGCCTCGTTGAACAGCTTATAGAAGTATTAAGCTGAAGATTTATATGAAAGCTACTGCGCAGTTCCTTCCGGGACTGCGTCTGCTTTTTATATCCTGCCGCTTTTCCTTCTTTTTTAATTCTTCTTGATATACTTAAATTACTGTATTATCATAATGAAAAAGGAACTTCAGGAGGAGATATTATGACCATACCCGAAGCAATTGAAGCGAGACATTCCGTAAGAGAATACCTCGATAAACCGATTGAAGAAGAAACCGCGAACAGACTCAGAGCTGAGATAGAAAACTGCAACAGGGAATCCGGTCTGCATTTTCAGCTGATAACAGAGGACACAGCTACTGTCAAAGGTGTTCTCTCTGCAGTTATGCGTTTTAAAAACGCGAGCAACTACATATCCATGGTTGGTGCAGATACAAAGGAAAACATGGAGAAAATCGGATATTACGGCGCAAGGCTCGTTCTCTATGCACAGACTTTAGGTCTTAACACCTGCTTTATTCTCGGTACATACAGAAAGAATTCCTGCAAAGCGGTGATTAATGACGGCGAAGAGATAATCGGCGTTATATCTGTGGGTTACGGAAAAACTCAGGGAAAACCGCATAAATCAAAGGAGCTTTCCGCCCTCGGTAAGGGTGAAAGTGAATGGTTCGGAAAGGGCCTTACAGCCGCAGGCTTTGCTCCCACAGGGATGAACCGCCAGGGATTTTTCCTTGAGCAGATTGGTGATAAGGTTAAAGCCACACCGAATACCCAAAACAATATGTGTTTAATCGATTTAGGCATAGTGAAATATCACTTTGAAATCGGTGCGGATAAATCCGGTGATATCTGGATGAAAGAGTAACCCTGACACAAAAATGTGAGATTATGACTCAGCCTGCTTCGGATATTTTCTGATTTAGCTAATATCTTAATAAAACAACACTCTAAATTGCGTTAAAGTCAGATTTAACGCAATTATTTTTATGCGCATATACTCTTCCCTGTATATAGATAAATGAAAAAAGCCGTACCGTTTTCGATACGACTTTATGTGTTGTATTGAGTTTTAACCGATTAAACCGTGGAAGGCATTTCTGAATGCTCAAACTCGAATTCGACCTTTTTATCTTTAAGCACAAGCGAGGCTTTGAATTTCTTACCTGCTTTTGATTTAAACAGATATGCCGAAGTTTTTCCCTTGGTGAACAGCTGTCTGAGCATGCTGTCTGTGAGTTTCTTTCCGCAGATTTCCTTATTTATCTTCAGGCCGCAGTCACAGATATATGAATACTTCGTTGTCTTTATGGTATTTCCGCAGTCGGGACATTTGTATTCACATGCTGAAGCCGATGAGTTTTCGAGTTTATTTAACTCTATCCTTTTAATCTCTTTTTCGGAAATTACGCCGCACATGGATCGAAGATTTTCCGTTATTCCGTCATAGGCGGCTGTGAGTGACTTCTCTCCGTGCTGAACCTGTTTGATTTCCATATCCATCTGAGCCGCAAATATGGGGCTCAGAATCTGCATACCGTCAAGGCTTTCGCAATAGCTTTTGCCGAGCTCTGTGATGAACAGTCCCTTGGTTTTGCTGTCCTCACGGACATAATCGGTTTTGATGATATCCGAGATAATTGCCGCCCTTGTGGCGGGGGTTCCCAGACCCTGGGATTCCGAGAGTGATTTCTTTAACACAGGGTCCATAATAAGATTCGCTATGTTTTTCATGGCGTTGATAAGGCTTGCCTGAGTGAGGCGCTTTGGCGGAGTTGTTTTCTTCTCCACGGCCTCTATCTTTTTTGCAATAATATCTTCGCCCTCGGTGAGGTCGGGAATTACGGCTTCCTTTTCCTCGCTTTTCTCGGATGAATACAGCGCCCTCCAGCCGGGATCAAGTACGGTTTTACCCTTGGCGATAAAAGTGTAATCTCCGTGTTTGGTGAGAACGGTGGTGTTACTTACCACCTCTTTCGGCAGAAACTGGGCGAGCAGTCTCTTACATATCAGAAGATAAATCTTCTTTTCTACGTCGGAGAGTTTTGCAAGCTCCGCTTTCTCCGTTGTAGGCAGTATGGCATCGTGTGAAGATTTCGCCACTTCCTTATCGTTTACGACAGCCTTATCCCCGACAACGGCCGAGATAATCTCAGGGGTGAGCTTCATTAAATAGGGCTTTAACTCTGGGAAAACAGTAAGGATTCTGAGCAGATCCCTGAACTCCCTGGCTTTTTCGGAGGATACATACTGGCATTCGGTTCTCGGGTAACTGCATAACTTCTTCTCGTAGAGGCTCTGAACCAGCTCGAGGGTTTTCGCAGGCGAGTATTTATAGAGCCTGCCTGCCTCGGTCTGAATTGATGTGAGGTCATAGAGCTTAGGTGCATGTACTTCTTTGACTTCCTTTTTGACACTCTGAATTTTTCCCTGTAAAGGGACGCTCGGTGCTTTACTTTTATCGTCAAAACGGATTACCTTCTGTTTTTCGTCGGCAAGTTCTGCCTTCCATGAACCGTAATCGGCTGTCAGCACATAATAGGTCTCAGGTCTGAAATTATCTATCGCCATGCTGTTCTGATACACAAGATTGATGGTAGGAGCTTTGACTCTGCCTATTTTCAAAAGCTGGCCCGTTCTGACGGTCATCATGCAGGTGGAGTTCATGCCGTAAAGCCAGTCCGCACGGCTTCGCAGAATAAATGAATCCGTCTGATTCGCATGAACGGGATTTGTATGGAAATCCGTCATATTAAGCAGTGACTCGAGAATCTCCTTATCTGTGAGGGAATGCTCAACGAATCTCAGCACTGGGTATTTATTTAATTTAAGGTAGTTTTCCAACAACCAGAATATTCCGTTACCCTCGGTGTCGGAGTCGGTGGCACAGATGAGGCCGTAGTAATTCCCTGACTCCATGGATTTTTTAATATCATCTATTATTTTCTTTTTCTTTGAATCGCCGAGGGCTTTTATCTTCCATTTATCGGGAATCAGCGGATACTCAAGTTCTGCCCACTTCTTCCCCTTCCATGCGGGATAATCCGAGGGTTCATAAAGTCCGCACACATGGCCGGCAAGAGCCTTGAAGTCGATAAGGCCCACAGCGGAATTCACCTCGGTTTTATGGTTGTTATAACAGGCCTGAATCTCCCTCATCAGGCTCGGTTTTTCGGCTATAAGCAAATACCTGTTCATAATCTTTTTCGATGTCTCCAATTTTGTTACGCTTACTATTATGACATATTTTCTGCCCGGAATAAACCTTTATTTGTAAAGAAAAAGCCCGCACCGAAGTGCGGGCCTTAAAATCATATATCGAGAATTCCTGTGGACTGCAGGAAAAGCACCAGCATCATTGCGGGGGCAATGTAACGAATCATAATGCGGTAGAGTCCTTTACGACCGAACTTATCACCGTTTTGCTCCATTTCCTCTATGATGTAATCAGGCTTTACAATCCAGCCTATAAGAACTGTGGAGAGCAGAGCGATGAACGGCATCATTACGCTGTTACTGATATAATCCATGAGGTCGAGAAGCTGACCTACGGATCCGTTCGGGAGCGGAATCTCCAGATAGAAAATGCTGTATCCCAGGCAGATTACCGCACATGCAACAAGGTATATCACAGTCAGAACCTTTACTGTCTTTTCTCGGCTTGCGTGGAAAATTTCCATGCAGTTGGCAACTATGGATTCAAGCACGGATATACATGAGGTAAGTGTGGCGAATATTGCGCTGACAAAGAAGGCAATTCCGACCAAGGTTCCGGCCTTTCCCATTGCGTTGAATACCTTGGGAAGGGAGATAAACATCAGGCTCGGACCTGCACTCATGCCCTCTACCCCTGAGAACACATAGACTGCCGGAATAATCATAACACCTGCGATAAAGGCTACGCCTGCATCAAGAAATTCAATCTGATGAACGGAGGAGTTGAGATTTACATCCTTCTTTACGTAAGAGCCGTAGGTAATCATGATACCCATGGATACGCTCAGCGAGAAGAACAGCTGGCTCATGGCGTCCAGAAGAATCTGACCGAATCTGCCGAGGGTCAGGCCCTCTGTGTGGGGAGTGAGATAGTAAACAAGGCCCTGCAGACCTGTGCGGGATACTCCGTCTGCATCTGTATGTTCAAGAGTAAGAGAATAGCCTGCAATAAACACAACCAGAATCAGCAGTACCGGCATCATATATCGAGATACCCTCTCGAGGCCTGCCTGCACGCCCTTAAAGACTATAAGTGCGGTAAGTCCTGTAAATATCAGGGTGAAAATCACAGGGGAAGTCGGCGATGTGATAAAGGATGTGAAATATCCGTCCTGAGCGGTTGCGCCTGCCTGACCCGTGAGGAAGTCCACGGCGAATTTTGTTATCCATCCGCCTATGACGGTGTAGTAAGTCATGATGAGTACAGGCACAAGGAAAGTGATAATTCCGAGGAATCTCCATTTGGGGTTCAGCTCGGTGTAGGCACCTATGGCACTTTTCTTTGTTCTTCTGCCCAGGGCTATGTCAGACACCAGCAGGGTGAAACCGAAGGTAAGCACCAGCGCAAAATACACGATAAGGAAAAGTCCGCCACCGTCCTTTGCGGCGAGGTAAGGGAAACGCCACAGGTTACCGACACCCACGGCACTGCCGGCCGCCACCAGCACAAAGCCCAGACGCCCGGAAAAATGATTGTTCTTATGTTCCATTTTAAGCTCCTCAAATTTATAGTGTTAACAGACAGCATATCATAAAATTATGCATTTTACTATACCCAGATTGATATTTTGTGTGAGAAAAAAGCAGAGCAGGTTTTAATCTGCTCTGCGGTGGATTCAGTTCTCGAATATTGTATTGAAAAAGGTTTCTTTTTTAACAAACCTGACACCTCTACAGCCATCGCACAGGACGTTATAAATATTCCCTGTATTCCGGTTTATCCTTTGCTTCCCGATAAACTCTTTGAAAGCTGTTCAAGTACGGCCTTAACATTTATAGGCTTTGCCAGATGTCCGTTCATTCCGGCTTCCATGGCATGCTTTTTGTCTTCCTCAAATGCATTTGCAGTCATGGCAAGAATCGGAATGTTCGCTTTAACGGTATTCTGCATGGAGCGAATCTTTTCTGTTGCTTCATAACCATTCATATTCGGCATCTGTATATCCATAAGAATCAGGTCGTAATAATCGTCGGCGGCTTCTTCCAGCATGCGCACACAGATTGCACCGTCTTCGGCACGCTCAATAATCAGACCTACTTCAGAGAGTATCTCGTTTGCAATCTCTGCGTTCAGCTCATTATCCTCAGCGAGCAGTATGCGTTTTCCTTCCAGATCTTCTAAAGAAATATCGAGAGTCTCGCTTGGACAGTCTGCCTTGTCCGCTATGCGGTGAGGAAGAGTGACGATAAACTTTGTTCCTTCTCCCTTTTTGCTCTGTACTTCAATAGTACCGTTCAGGAATTCCACCAGCCTTTTAACAATCGGCATGCCAAGACCCGTGCCTTCGACTTTGGAATCTGTGGTATTGTTTTCCCTTGAGAATTCTTCAAACAGGTGCGGCAGATAATCCTCGCTCATACCTATGCCTGTATCTGCTATGGTTGTCTTTAAGAGAATATAATCCTCTTTGTCACAGGGTAATTCCTCTACCTTTACATGTACGCTTCCACCCGGATTTGTGTACTTATATGCATTGGAAACGAGGTTGATAAATATCTCCCGGATTTTTGTCTGGTCTCCGTACAAATAAGGGTGCTTTATATCGAATTCTCTTGTGTAGGCAATGCTCTTCTGAGACATCATCTCGTTGAACATATCGAGAATTCCGTTTCCGAATTTTTCCATGCTTTCCGCAGTTTCTTCCAGGGCAATAGTACCCTGCTCAATTCTTGTCATTTCCAGCACATTGTTGATTATGGATAACAGAACCTCATTGGAGCTTTTAATTTTTTCAAGATAAGTATCTACTCTTTCAGGGTTATTCTTATATTTTTCAAGAAGATTTGTAAAGCCCATTATGGCATTCATCGGAGTACGAATGTCATGAGACATATTGCTTAAGAATGATGTTTTTGCTCTGCTGGCCTGTTTTGCATCAGCCAGGGCCTTCTGTAAACGAACAAGCAGGAATGTCATTATAGCTATAATTGCCCCAAAGAAGCCCAGCACATAAACCGCATTCTGCCTGAAGAAATCTATGGCAGTAATCTCTTTTTCAACATAGGAATTTTCAGCCATTACAAGACCGCCTGTTGTGGCGGATGTGTGAAGAATGGCTTTGTTTGCAATGGAAGCAACTCTTCTGTTTTCCATTGTTGAAACCATATTGACACTTATTTTTGTAGACAGTTCTGCAATGGAGAAATCCTCCAGGTCAGGGTTTGTTCTCACAATGTTTATTCTTGCGGAAGGAATCAGTGTGCATCCCACACTTCCGTCAGAAATCGCTTTGTTGATGGCATCGGGATTTTCATATTCCTTTATTTCTGCCTCAGGGAATAAAACCTCCACCGTTTCAGTATTGAAAAACTGAGGATTCTCCTCAACACCGATGGAATTAAGACTGTCAGCAGGATTATCTCCTTTGTAAAGCATTACCGGTGTGGTATTTATAATTGTATCGGTCAATACGCAGTCATACTGCTCACCAAGATAGAAATCGCCTATAACCGGTCCCATAAGATTCACTTCACCCGCACCGAGAGCCTTCATCATGGCATCAAGACTGTCGTATGGAGTGATTTCTACATTTATACCGTAGTCATCTCTTAATGATTCTGCGACAGTCACAAGAATGCCTATTGGTTCTTCATCCTGTAAACCTGAGAACGGAAGATAATTCGAAAGAATACCCATGTGAATGGTGTTGTTATGTTCTTCTAACCATGCTCTTTCCTCATCGTTTATGGTGAGACCGCTGGCCATCTTATACTGGTATCTGTTTACAAGAAGGCTGTTGTAATCGGACTCTGTGTTCTGAATCTCGTACAATGCCGCATTCAGTTCATCAAGAATATCGGGTCTGTCCTTTGCAACAGCGAAATAGTACTCACTGAAACCGATACCTGTGATAATGCTGTAACCGTAATTGACGGAAAGATCGGGAGCTACAAACGCATCAAGGGTTCCGGCATCTGCTCTGGTCATCATATCCTCGAAGCCGTCACAGCCTACTACTTCCGCACTGATCTCCTTATCCTCAAGCCACTGTGTCAGCAGGCCTTCCTGGAAACTTCCTCTTGTTACACCAATCTTTATATCGTTCAGCTTTGTTGTATCATTGGAAATCAAATCCTGACGGGAATTGCTTGCGTATAACCAGTATGTGTCTTTTCCTTCGGGATAGTCTGAATAATGGAATAACTTTGCTCGCTCATCTGTGTAGGAAACATTGCCGAAAAGATCGATTTCTCCATTTACAAGCTTTTCAAAACATTCCGCAAAACTTCCGTACACATACTCATACTTCCGGCCTGTGATATATGAAATCTTCTGGAAGTACTCATATCCGAAGCCGCGCTTGTATTCTCCCGGGCCACCTTCTTCGTAGTTCTCGGCACTGACATATCCTACCCGGACTACTTTTCTTTATTCTCTTCTGCAAGAGCCTTTACCGGGCAAAGTACTGACATAAGCAACACAAAGCTCAACAAAAGAGACAGCTTATGTATCATATTTTTATTCTTCATGGACGAGTCCTCCGATATATCAACACACTTATATGTATAACTTTACATTGTATATTTTATCACACCGAATGCAACAATTCAACGATTGTGGAATAACAAGTTCTGAATATTTTTACAAAAAAACCGATACATCAGGGGGCACTTATCCCCGTGACATATCGGATTAAATTACAATATTCACTTGGTATTGATGTTAAGGCGCAGTTATCCCTCTGGCTGGCTGATGCATGATAATTAAATTTCATAACTTAGTCAACACCTTTCAAATCAATACTTATTTTTATTATACCACAGTTCCTGCCGATTTGCATACATAATTTTATAAAGTTGTATAAAAAAGTAACGCAGCTCCCGGTACTATGGAAACTGCGTCTGTGAACAATTATATATTACTTAAGAATCTTTGCCAGCTGATCCGTTAAATCTTTGACATTTATCGGTTTTGCCACAAATCCTGTCATGCCTGCATCGAAGGCGTTTTTCTTGTCCTCCTCGAAGGCGTTGGCCGTCATGGCAATAATCGGAATGCCTGACTTCTCTTTATCCTCAAGGGATCGAATTGCCCTTGTTGCCTCGTAACCATTCATCACAGGCATCTGAATGTCCATGAGGATGAGATCGTAATAATCTGCATCTGCGTTAGCGAGCATATCAAGGCAGATTCTGCCGTTTTCGGCATGCTCTACAGTTAAGCCCATCTCCTCCAGAACAGCTATGGCAATCTCGGCGTTTAGCTCGTTATCCTCAGCAAGGAGAATCCTCTTTCCTGAGAGATCTGCCGAATTGTTTTCGGATTTATCAGAGTTTGCAACTGAAGAATAATACTCCTCGTCGGCAATTCTGAAAGAAAGAATTACTGTAAATGTTGAGCCTTTTCCGGGTTCGCTTTCTACCTCTATGGTACCGCCCATAAGGTCAACCAGTTTCTTTACGATGGAAAGACCGAGGCCTGTGCCTGCAACCTTGCCCATGGTGGTGTTGCGCTCTCTTGTGAAGGAGTCGAAAATATGCGGCAGGAATTCCCCGCTGATACCCATGCCGGTATCGCTGATTTTAACCTGCATACGGGCATATCCTTCTCTGTCACATGGAAGCTCATCCAACAAAGCGGTAACAGAACCACCTGCAGGGGTGTATTTTATGGCATTGCTGACGATGTTCATGTAAATCTCGTTCAGCTTGGTTACATCCGCCATTACATGGTCATGCTCCGCATTTACTTTGTAAGAAAGCTTAATATCCTTCTTTGCGGCTTCTGTGTCGAAAACATCGCTGATAGATTTGGCAAGTTCGGAAATACTTATATATTCTTCCCTGATTTCTGTTTTTCCGCTGTCTATGTGAGACATATCAAGCACGTTGTTGATGAGCATAAGCAGAAGATTACCCGACTGCTCGATTTTATCCTGATACTCAAGGAGCTTGGGATCTGTGAGTTCCTTTTTAATCAGACGGGAATAACCCAGAATGGCATTCATAGGTGTACGTATATCGTGGGACATGCTGAAAAGAAATTCCGTTTTAGCCTGGTTTGCCTGTTCTGCCAGTTCATACGCCTGTTCAAGCTCGTGCTGTTTTCTGCGAAGCTTTGATCTTGATGAGTTCTGAAGCAGGATGACAATAAAAGTAATCAGAATTGCGATTCCAAGTACGGAAATCTTTGCCATGCTCTCCTGCAGTTTCTCGATACTTACCTTGATGAAAGTTCCCGGCATGGTGTTTACTATGTACCAGTCGGTATCTTCGACAGGTGAAAAATACAGGAATGAGAACACCTCGTCGCCCTTCATTGTAGCCGCAACAGCATAGGGTTCTCCCTTATTTATGGCTTCTTTCAGGATGTTTATCTCCTCTTCGGAACAGGTGTAGTTCTTACCGATAATTGAGAATATGTTAAGCCCGCTGAAAGGCACGGAGCGGTTCTTTACGATATAGCTTCCGTCCCTATGAATTATGCTGGAATAACCGCCGGAATACCGGCTGTTCAACACAATCTCATCGGTGAGTTCCTCATTGGACAGACCGATAATAGCCGCACAGATATTTGTGTCGCCCATTTTTACAGGTTCATCATAGGAAGTTCCCATAAGAGCAAAGCTGTTACCGCCTATTGTCTCGTTATCGGAAATCAGACGCTTTTTCCCGCTTAACAGATTGCCCAGCATTTTTATTCTGGTTGTGCCGAGATAAGAACCGCCGGATTCATATACAACACCGTTTTCATCCACGAAAGCAAGATATGAAATATCATTATACTTTTCAAATCTGCTTATCATCTCTGTCAGCTGTTCACTTTCAAGCTTGTCCATCATGCTTAAGCTGCAGTAAATCATCTCAAGGCGGTCAAAGGGCTGGCTTAATGCACTGGATACATGCGCCGACATCTGCTCGTTAAGCTCCTGAGAATACTGTCTGCTTATGGAACGGGTAATATCTTCCACAAGCTTTGAACTTATGTTGCGGAACAAAGGCAGAAATATACTGATTACCAGGACGATACCTACGGCAGTGGCAACTATATATTGAATTGTCTTTTTCTTTGACAGGGTCCGGTTCTGCATATATTCTCCTTGCTTAGTCTATTACTTCAATGCGGCCCTCAAGTTCTGACTTAATTACTTCGTCCTTGTGATTCTCGAAATAAGTTTTAAGGGCATCGCCGTAGGTTATGCCTGTTTCCTCCAGCAGTTTTACCTTTACAGGGGTGTTCGGATCCAGAACGTTGAGCATGGTGAATCCGTCGCCGGAGTCTATGTAACCGTTTACTCCGCCGATATAGTCGGTGTAAACAACCTTAAGAAGGTCATCGTTCTTAACTTCTGTTCCGTCTGAATAAGTGAGAGAAACAAGCTCTGCTGTTTCGGTCTCGTCTGCGGCAGGCTTAAATGAATATTTAAGTCCCGATACCTGAAGGAACTGGCCTGCAGGCTTCCATGTTTTCTGAATGCCGTTGGTGATTGCCTCACGAAGTGTTGCACCGTCCACTTCTGCCACAACAAGCCTGTTGTTATAAGGACATACGGCAGATACATCCTGACCTGTGACATCGCCTGCATAGAAGCTGGAGCGTATGCTTCCGCCGTTTACCAGAGCGACATCGGCACCTGTTGTTTCACATACAGCATCCGCAACAAGATTACCTACCTTTGTCTCCATGAGTCTTGTGTTGTTGTTCTCATAAAGCATATCCTCTGCGACAGAGCCGACAATGGAGAGGTCATACTCAACCTCTTCGGAACCGTTGATATTGTAGTCATCGATAAGACTCATGGCTTCTTCAACGGTGATTGTTCCCTTTGCGGCCTCTGTGAGGTTCTTGCCTATATAGCTTAAAAGGTTGGTCGGGAACGGATTGGAGAAAATCATGTCTTTCTCTGCGTAGGAGCGAATGCTCTCCGGTAACATGGAGAGATCTATGCTGTAATCGTTGAGGAAAGAGTGAGGACATGATGTGTCCTTAATCCACATGGACTGACCCTCTTCTGTGGAGAGGTACTCAAGAACGGTAATGGCCGCATTAAACTTTGTTTCGTCTTTCTCAACCGCATGGTTGAGGGCAATGTATTCATTGGAAACGGTGCTGAGCATTTTGTTTCCGTTTTCTGTGTCAGGAAGACAGGGAAGCATTAACATCTCGTCCTCAGATTTTTCACAGATTGTATTGTATGCCTCAAGATTACCGAAGGTGAGAACTGCCTTTCTCCGGGGCAGGTATTCATCTGCCTTGAAAGCATTGTAGCTTGTCTCAAAATGGCCGTTGTAGAAAACTATCATACGGTTTGCATCGAGGAAACCTCTGTCTATACATTCCCTGATAAAGTCAACGGAATGCTCCCAGTTGCCCGTAAAGCTTGCCTGCTTTACATCTAACTCCGAAATCCATCTTGCACCGTCAGCTGTGGAGAGGAAGTCTGTGGCGAAGTTTGCGGTAAAATATGCACCCAGATAAGTTGCACCTACATCCGAAAGACCGAATCCGCAGGCTGTATCATCTGAAACACCAAGTCCTGCCTCTTTGGAAGCCTGAAGAATATCTAAAAGATCTGCTGTTGTCTCAGGTAAATCGAGATTCAGCTCATCGAGAATAGTTTTGTTTATGATGTAACCGTAATATCCACCGGGAAGCGGAAGGTAGTGGTTCTCGCCGTTTATCATGGTACTTTTGGTAATAGCGGACTGATAGCGCTCTACGAATTCTTCCGCGCTCAGGTCATAGGTATGATCGGCAAGCTCACTGAACGGAAGGCTTGTGGTAAACAGATCGGGGCCATGATCGTTTCTCAGTCTGCGTGTTACTTCGCCGTAAATAGGTCCCAGTGCCATTGTTTCAACCTGAAGATCAATCTCAGGATGAGCGGCTTCAAGTGCCGCCTCAAACTCAGGCAGCTTGTAAGTGGAAACCAGACTGATTACGGTTTTCTCCCCTTCCGGTTTTGAAGAATCCGCAATTTCAGAGCTGTTTGCGCATCCTGTCAGCAGTCCCATTGAAAGCACCAGAGACAGGGTTATTGCAATTATTTTTTTCATGTTATTCTCCTTCCTGAACTGTAAATAAATTCGATATATAACTGATTATTCGGCTAAGTTATTCTTATCAATTTTGAATAAGTACATTAAGTGTTATTTTATCATACATATAGAGATATTTCAATAATATCGACTTAACAGAGAGCAAAAAACACAGCTCCCTTAATGGGAACTGTGCGTAATACCAAACTAAGATTTACCGAACAGATTGAGCTTTTGGGAATTATATCAGGCACAACTCAGCCTCTTTTTCCTCTTCTGTCATGCTTTTTGTAATATTCCTGTTTCTCGTAATACATCTGATCGTCTGCGTGATTCAGCATTTTCTCAAGTGTGGAATATTCTTCGCTGAAAACACAGTAACCGATGGAAACGGAAACGCTGTAATCCTTATCAGAGCTTCTGTTTTCCCTGTCGAGATTGCCATGTATATCCCTGATGCATCGCTCGATAACATCGGTTTTGCAGGTGTTAAGCATTACAACAAATTCATCGCCTGCGTAACGGATAACCGTACCCAGTGCCCCAACCGATGTAATGAACACCTCAGCCGCTTTTTTCAGGACAAGATCGCCCTCGGAATGACCGAATTTATCATTGATGTTCTTAAAGTCATTCAGGTCTATCATCATAACCGTAAATTCTGTTTTCCTGCTCTCGGCAATTTCATCCACATAACTCAGATACATTCTGTTAAGCAGACCGGTGAGAGGATCTCTGTAAAGCGCCTCATTTCTCATGCTGTTTAAAAGGCCTGTCATGGAAATAACAACCGATGGCCAGATTACTGAAATTCCGTACACAAAGCTCTGTGCCACAACTCCGAAAACAACAGGCAGTACAAACTGAATAACAGGGAAAAACTTGAATATTCCACCTTTGATTCTGGTGTGAACATATACAAACATACCATCAAGGAGAAATATACCTTCTATGAGAGTGTAAATCCAGAACATCGATCCGCGAAAATACACATTATCTTCTCCAACACCGAAAACAATCGGTGTAAAGAAATTGATAATCAGGAAAACCATTCCCACAGAACACAGCAAAACTGTAAGAATCCTCTGTGCCTTTGATATTCTGCCATAGAGATGATTGCATATTACGCCAAGCCATCCGGGACCTATCAGGAGAGTTCCGATGAATAAATAGAGATTTCCGAAATATACTACCGCATGGGCCCATTTTCCGGGGTCTCCATCATAACCGAACACCATCGGGTCTGCAATACAGGCTGCTACACAGATCCACAGCATCCACTTCAGGTAGCGGTGTTCTTCTTTGTTTCTGATATACTTCCAGCCACTTCCGAACAAAAGCTGAACAAGAAGCATAAGTCCCATACCGTTGGCTATGTAAATCGCCATTAAGTTTATTTCATTTGACATTATTTTCACCTGCTTTTCAGGGCTGATTCCGAACCGATATTGTTTATTGAACATACAATTCTAATTTTATTATATACCTTAAAAAGAATAAAATCAATCCGGATATAACATGGTATGTCAAAACAGAAATGCAGGACCGAAGCCCTGCATTTTACCTAAAGATTATTTCTTCTTTTTTCTTACGATAAGCAGGACTGCAATGAGTAATGCCGCAACAGCCGCAATGATAATATATGTCATTACGTTGAAGTTATCGCCTGTTAAAGGTGATGATGTCGGTCTCTTTGGACCATCCGGATCTGTGTCGGTATTTCCGTTATCCGAATCAGACGGATTTGCATTCTTCTCGTTGTATCTGAGAACAAGAGTGTAGGACTGAGTGGAAGGATCCGGCTCATTATACTCTAATTCAATTCCATAATAGTCATAAATATCGCCGACGGATACACTGTATGTGTACTCTGCACCGTTCTCTGCATATTTTGGAAGATTCTTCCATTCGCAGCTCCACTCGTTCTCAGTATTGATGGAAACTTTGAAATCATCAGCTGACTCAACACCTGTTCCCGCATTCATTGCAGAAGCACTTGCTACACTGCTATCGGAAACCGACTGAACGAGAGTGATATCGATGGACTCAGGTCTCTTGTCTCCAAATCCTGCATCGAACCAGACTGTTGAAAGTTTAACATTCACTGTCTGATTGTTATTTTCTTTGGTATATCTGTTTGTGATAACTGTTTTATCTTCCCCGTCGTTGTATTCAACTTCAAAATCATCGAACTCAGTAATCTCTTCAACGGTATAGACAAAGTTTTCATTTGTTTCTACATCGTAAATCGGAAGATCTTCCCATGTGTATTTCCACTCTGTGCTTTCACCGAGTGTTACAGGAAGGCCATAAGCCTCGCCGTCTTTCATAAGCTGAACATCAATGGACGGAAGCTCCATGCCCTGAGCGTTCTCCCATACCTTCTCTGCGGAGTATGTGCGGAAGTTTGTAAACTGCGGGTCAGGTGGAAGTTCATTCCAGATATTCTCAAGATTCAGAGTGAATCTTCTGCTGTCGTTATTAATCTCAACTTTTGCGCCGTTGTCTCCGGAAGGAGTGATGCTGTAACCGTCTGCTTCATCAACAGTAAGATTACCGGCTTCGTCTGTTTCGAATAAATAATAGGTTCCGTTTGGAATGTCTATGAACTCAGCATATCCGATTCCGATATCTGCCGGAACTGTAAGAGGAATTATCTCGGATACTCTGCTTACAGGGCTTCCGTCTGCTTCACTGAAAAGCGCACAGAAGAAGTTAAGGTCTTCACCGAGAACAATCGGCATATCGTTGTAGGTCATAATCTTTGTAACATAGATAGATGCCTTGCCGATGTATCTGTTGTTAAAGCTGAGCTCAGAGCTCTTGCCTTCTACGCCGTCAACTGTTGCGGAAACTTCAAAATCGAAGCCGCCGTTTTCGCAGTTAAGTACCCTTACGGTTACGTTGTATTCTGTATCATCATAGAGGAAATTATCCTGATGAACACTTGTCTGCTTTACCTTATAGGTATAGTCTCCCGGATGAGAGATCGGCAGTGATTCGAATGCGGAAGAACCTGCTCCTGTGATTGTGATTACAGTGCTCTCAGGGAGCGGAGATCCGTCTTCTGATGTAAGCTCGAAGCTGTATTCTGCCTCGGGAACATCTTCTCCCTCAACTGCGAGGGTAACAGGAAGGGCAATGCCCAGATCTGCTGTTTCTTCTGCGAGTGCTCCGAACGGAACACAGAGAACTACACTTAAAACCAGTGCCAGAAGGCTTAATAATCTTTTACCTGTCTTCATGTGAATCATCTGCACCTCCTTCGCAAATTTTCATTCTGCCGAAAAGTATTACACGTCCGTTTGTGGATGCTGTGGTACATGTGGAGAAGGCAATAACCTTTTCATCTCCCTTTATACCGATATCTCTGTACTGGTCGGCATTTTCTTTCAGGTATTCTATGAGCTGTGAATTGTCCTCGTCCTCTGCCCTTGTGCGATAGACCTCTTTATCATAGGCATCTGTTTCGATTGCCGCAAAAAGATCTATATCATAGGTTTTATCGAAGAGATAGAGGACTCCGTGTTTTCTTTTGTTAAAGTAATCCGCTTCGCGGAAATCCACTATGTTACCGAACATAGCACCGTTATCCATGTGATGGCCATAGATAACATTATAAATGTCTGAAAAATCCGGTTGGTTGATACATGTCAGGAATATCGCACCGGAAAGAGCGAAATTCTTATATACATCTCTGTTTACGTAGTACATATCCTGTTCCGCCTGAACTACCGGATAATCTACGTTGGTGGCGTCAATGGTAAGCCAGCCTCTTACATCATCGTTTATCAGTTTGAGTTCTTCGAGGGTCGGGTTTGTTCCGTCCTCGCTTATTTCTTTTGGTTTATACTTGAGCAGATCGCTTCCGATAAAAGCTCCGCTTGTTACCATAGCGTTGTCCCAGAGGGAATAACCTGCATAGGCAAGCATGAGAATCATGAGTAATCCGGCAATCAGACTCAGCAGTTTGTTTCCGAATCTTGACACTTGTGCAAGAAATCCCACTCCGGTCACCTCGCTTTTAATGAAATCAGGGTTTGCTTAATCTGTGACTTAAGCCTCACGAGGAGGCTTAAGTACTGAATATTATTCTTTAAGGGATTTTTTCAGCCTTTAATTACTCAGCTGTGTTCTTCTTTCTGAGGAAGAAGAAGCCAACTACAACTGCTGCAAGAGCGATGAGAACGTATGGACCGTAGGTGAGTACGATACCTGTTGGTGTTGTAACGGACTTGTCGTTTGTAACTACAACTGTGTGGTCAGCTGTACCAACTGCTGTAACAGCATCAGCTGTGCTCTCTGCCTCGTCGAGCTCGTATGTTGTTGTGTAACCGTCTGTGTTCTGGAGTGTTTCAACTACGTTGAATGTATCGTTAGCTGTGAGACCGTAGATTGTTACTGTGCCGTTGTGGCCGAGTGTGTAGCTTGCGGAAACAGCCTCGGAAACACCGTTGTTAACGATTGTGATAGGAGCGTTGTCTGCGTCTGTGTTTGTGAGAGCAAGATTCATCTGCCATGTGCTGTTCATATCAGCCTGGTTACCGGAGAGAACCTTCTTGATTGTGAGTGTGTTTGTAACGTATGTGAGGTCTGCATCGAAGTCTGTCTTGGAACCGTTCTCATAGCAGAGGATACCGTCTACTACAAAACCGTTCTCGCCTCTTACAACGTAAACATCAACGGAGATTGTTCTTGTCTCAGCGGAAACACCATCAACTAATGTTGGAGTCTCTGTTACAACGTAGTTGTAGATACCTGGCTTTGTGTACTCCTCGACAACGCTGATTGTGGATGTCTTTGTAATTGTCTCAGCTGCGAGACCTGTGTCATCTGTTGTAGCGAAATTGATTGTAGCAATGGAGAGGCCTGTTGCTGAACCTGCATAAACCTCGTTCTGGCCTTCAGAAGCTGTGATAGCTGTACCTGCTGCTACTGTGTATGCGAAGGAGATGTTTGGAACTGTTACATTCTCTGCAACTGCGAGTGTCTTTGTGATGGAACCATCCTGCTTGTAAGCCGGAGTTGTAACCTCATCAGCGAGAGCTGCGATACCCATTGTAGCAACGATAGCTGCTGTCATACCTAATGCTGCGATCTTGGAAATAATCTTCTTGATTGACATAATTGTGTCCAACCTTTCTAAAATTGTTTTGTTTTACATTCTTATCTCTTTTATATTTAAGCCTGAGGCTTAACTACCTTGATTATAAGCCGGATCTTCTGAGTATGGTAATTGCCTTACCCTTTACTTCGTCCATGCTTACCGGGCCGAAAAATCGGCTGTCTTTTGCACCGTCTCTGAAGTCACAGAGTATGAATAACTCATCCTGCTTCAGCTTTACCGGATATTCTATCTCTTCTCCGTATCTCGGAGTTTTGTAGAAGATATCGGATTCTATCATGGTGCTTCCGTTGATTATCAGAGTGGATTCCTCGGTGACTTCAACTTCGTCGCCGCCTATTGCAACCGCTCTGCCAACGTACCGGGTTCCGTCTTTTTCGAATATTACCACATCACCACTCAGGATTTTCTTATCCATTCGGTAATAGAGGATTACGTCACCCGAACTGATCTTTGGGTACATATCGTTGTTCTTCATCGGTGTTATTCCGAAGAAATAACCGAACATTGCATAGAACACAAAACCCATCATTATGAGTCGCTTGATAAAGTTCCATGTTTCTTCTTTATCTGCGATTCTTTTCAGTTTCTTCTGAATTACGGCTTCGGGAGTAAGCGGTAATTTCTGTTTTTTCTTACTCATTACCGCCCGCTTCCTTTATCTGAGCTTCGAGAGAAGCAATTTTCTCATCTTTCTCTCTTAACTTATCTTCGTAAATAGCCGCCTGTTTTTCGTAAGCGCTTCGGTATTCACTCTGAAGAAACTCGAGCTTTTTCCATACGGATTTTTCGCTCAGGCCTCCGAAAAGGCTCTTTCTGAACTTCAGATTTTTTATTACCAGTGCGATATCTTCCATATTGTTTGCCGCCATATGTTTCCCCTTTCGTGTTAAGTTGTTTCCGGCAGTTAACTGCTGGAATTAATCGTCTTCTCTGCGCTTTCTTAATTTCATCATGATACCGAAGGCACCCATAAGTGTAATGCCGATGGCCATCAGGATGTATGGCATTGAGTCAAGGTGAACACCTGTCGGTGTAACAACCTCTTTCTTGTTTGTATACTCAATTGTTGTATCTGCTGTAATCTCAAGCTCTGAACCGTTGCTGTATTCAGAATCACCGATAACAGCTGTTGTGATGTAACCGTCTGTGTTTGCCTCTGTCTCTGTAACTGTTACCTTGTCACCGGACTTAAGCTTTCCGATTACCTGCTCTCCGTTGTTACCAAGGGAGAAGCCTGTGCTTTCTCCGCCGTTTACGCTGTATGTAAAGGCGAACTGCCTGTTCATATCAGCCATGTTACCTGTAACTGTCTTAGTGACTGTTACTTTGAGGAACTTGGCGTATGTATTTGTGATTGTTGCTTCTGCTTCGCCACCGAATGTTACTTCAGCAACAACCGCGTCAGACTTGCTTACAAAGTAGTAATCATCAAGATCATCTGTATCGCCTGTCTCTTCAACTGTGTAATCACCGATTGGAAGATTCTCAATTGTTGTTGAACCGGCACCTGTGATTGTTACTTCTTCTGTTGTGTTGTCAGGCTTTGTAACTGTGAATGTGAACTCTGTATTCTCATACTGAGCTGCATCCTCTACACCATCAATCACCTTGGTAATCTTTAGGTCGCCTGTTTTAAGCTCATAGGAGTTAGTTACTGTTACTTCGCTTGTCTCACCTGCTGTTACAGCAGCTTCCTCAGAACCACTGTTGCTTACATAATGATACTTTGCTGTATCATAGGCATTGTCCTCAGGAGCATTCTCTGTAACTGTGTACTCACCAGCCGGAACTTCAATTTCTATTGAACCGGCACCTGTTACAGTGTGAACTTCTTCGTAACCGTCACCGCTTACTGTAAAGTAATATATCTTTACATCATCAAGTTCAAGCGCATTTCCCTCAGCATCGGCAATGGCTTTTGTTATTTTAAGTGTTCCTGTACCCGGAACATAATTGTTTGTAATTGTAAATACGACAGGATCTGTCTCTGTGCTTTTATCACTTACAGCAACAGGAGATGTTTCTGTTTCTGAGGAATCCTCATTGAAGAGATAAGCGCCTACATCGTAAGTCTTGCCTTCAGTAATCTCTGTTACTGTGTATTCACCGGTTGGAACCTTGATTGTTGTAGATCCCTCACCTGTGATTGTAACGCTTGTTGTTTCGTTATCGTCCGGACCTGAGATGCTGAACTCATATTCAACATCGGAGCTTACATCCTCAGGAAGTCCTGTTACGACTTTCTCAATCCGGATATAACCTTCGGTTCTTTCCCACTGAGCTGTAAGGGAGATGTCCTTTGCAGGCATTGTAAATTTGTTTCCACCTACGAAGGAATTATTCTTACCGTCACCGTCGCTGTCATAGTCTGACTGCCAGCCGATGAACCTGTAACCTTCTCTTACAGGAATCTTTGAGCTTACTGTTACTGTGCTTCCCGCTGACTTGTAATCAGTACCCGGAGCAGATGTCTGGTCGCCACCGTTTACATTATATTTTACAAGGTAGTCTGCAACATACTTTGCGTAGAACTGCTTGTTTCCTGTTTCATCTGTCATTGTGTAAGGGAAAGAAACTGTTGTTCCTGAAAGGTCTTTATTGTCATACCAGGATACAAGTCTGTATGTTCTTCCGCCTGCTGTCTTTGTCTTTGGAAGAGTAGCAAGAATTGTATTTGGCTGAGTGGTTTTACCCTCTCTTACATTCTCTGCATACTTCCAGACATATCCGGCTTCACCTGCATCCCATAAGTAATAGGATGCTGTGTAAATGCTTTTTACTCTGATTTCTACAGTGCAGTCAACGTGAATTGCACCCCAGTTACTGGAAACCTTGTAAGGATGAAGAAGAATCTCATCTACATCCTCTTTTGAAACGCCGCCTTCAACTGTGTCTTTGAAGGCATTGTAGATTGTATTCCAATGTGTTCCCTCAGGAACTACACCGTTTTCATATCCGCTTGGCCATACTACTCTGTCTTTGAGTGTTCCGTCATCGAAGAAGTTCTTTACAACCAGGCTTGCATCAGTCCATGTAGCACCTTCGAGATAAACCGAACCGGATGCTCCCGGATTAACCCACTGTGATGTGCTGTTGGAAGCCGGATCACTTGTCGGGCTTTTAAGGTAAACGAAAGTTGCACCCTTATAATTTGATGATGAAGAACTTGGCTCACCGATTGTAACTGTTACGCTTGAGCTTAACTGCTCGTTGACTGAAGCTGTGATTTTTACTTCACCCTGCTTCTTTCCTGTAACTGTACCGTCAGATCCTACTGTTGCGTAGTTAGTATCTTCTGAGTGCCATGTGATTTTTGCATTGTTTACGGAAGGTGTGAGAGTTGCAGTGAGTTTTGTTGTTCCGAACTGAGCAACATTTGTATCACCTGAAATTGTGATTGTGTACTTTGACCAGTCCTTTTCTTTTACAGTTACTTTATACTTTCTTGTTTCACTTATGTTTGATGTATTTGTGAAACTTAAAGTAATTACCGCCTCACCGTTGTTTACTGCTGTGATAACAACTTTACAGTTGTTTCTGTCGCCTGTTGTAGTTGCTGTTGCAACATTTGTGTTGCTTGAACTTACATTAACTTTTGTGTTTTTCTTGTATGAGAAACTGTCAGCTGTAGCAGTCTCACCAATTTCAAGTTCAAAAGTCTGATTGTACTGTTCTAATCCAAAAGAAGCAGTATCATCAACACTGTATGTTCCTACCAGGAGGGAAAAGCTGTTAAGCTTGAAACTTGCGGAAACCGCATCGTCTGCAACATCTACATAACCTGCTGTTTCGTTTCCTGTGTCTGCTACCTGCTCAAGCTTTGAGTATCCTTCGGATTCATCTATGTGAGAAATCTTGACTGACTCAGGATTTACATTTTCTGAGAGTTTCTCAGAGCTGATTACCATTGATACTGCGATTGGAGCGCTTGGCTCAACCTCTTTGCCGTCCTTCATGAATGATACATCCACGATGAACATTCCATCATAATCGACGCCGTTCTGAGCGAGGAGGGCAACTGCCTCGATATACTCAGCTGTGCCTTCGGCTATTTCTCTTACCACGAGCTCGGCTCCCTCTGGGATTGCCTCTACTCCGTTGGAGTTTACGAAAACTGTTACGTTTCCGGTGAAGTAACTCTGGTTTACTGTTACGAGCTTCTCTTCAGACTCTTCATCTTCGGAGCTCTCTTCTTCGGAACTTTCTTCAGAGCTTTCTTCTTCCGGCTCTTCGGCTTCTGCCTCGGAGCTCTCTTCGCTTTCAGCGGATTCCTCAGATGTTTCTTCGGTTTCCGGTTCTGCGACTGTTTCGATTTCTTCCTGAACCTCTTCCTGTTCAGAAACTGTTTCTGCCTCATCTTCTTCTGCTGTTTCGGGCTCTGTTACCTGATCTTCAACAGTTTCGGACTCTTCTGTAATTTCTTCCTGCTGAGCTTCTTCCGTTATCTCCTCAGGTAAAACCAC
>JAUNDK010000026.1 GCA_030526115.1 Clostridia bacterium | reverse complement strand
ACAAGAGCTGACAAAATGGGTATGCTCGCAACAATAATCAATTCCCTTGGCCTTCAGGATATTCTTGAGAGCATGGGTCTTGAGGTTAAGGTTATGTCCGCTCTTACCATGCCACAGGTTGCTGAGACCTTCGTACGCGACAATGCGGTACAGCACCTCGAGGAGGGCAAGGTTGTTATTTTTGCCGCCGGTACAGGTATGCCATTCTTCTCAACTGACACAGGTGCATCTTTAAGAGCAGCTGAAATTCAGGCAGATGTCATTCTCAAGGCTACAATGGTAGACGGTGTTTATGACAGCGACCCAAAGAAGAACCCTGATGCAAAGAAGTACAATCATATTCAGTATCTCAAAATTCTTCAGGATAACCTTCAGGTTATGGATATGACAGCCGCTTCATTCTGTAATGAGCGCCACATCCCGTTCTATGTATTCAGCATAGAGGACCCTGAAAATATTGTAAGAGCCGTTAACGGAGAGAATATCGGAACAACCATCGACTGGATGGAAGACTGATAACAAACCAATTTATATATCGAAAGGAAATTTCACCATGAAAGACATTATCGTTGATGCAGAGCGCAGAATGAACGGAGCTATCGATCATCTTGAATCTGACTATAAAGGAATCAGAGCCGGCAGAGCAAACCCTGCTGTTCTCGATAAGATCACAGTAGATTACTGGGGTTCCCCAACACCAATCAACCAGATGGCATCCATCGCTGTTGCAGAGGCAAGAGTTCTCGCTATCAGCCCTTACGATGCTTCTCAGCTCAGAAACATTGAGAAGGCTATCCAGAAGTCCGACCTCGGTGTAAACCCACAGAACGACGGTAAGATTATCCGCCTTGTTTTCCCACCACTCACAGAGGACAGACGTAAGGAACTCGTTAAGGATGTTTCCAAGATGGCAGAAGAGGCTAAGGTTCACATCCGTAACGTAAGAAGAGATGCTATGGACGATCTCAAGAAGAAGAAGAAGGCTAACGAGCTCACAGAAGACGACCTCAAGACAGCAGAGAAAAAGATTCAGGATATTACTGATAAGAAGGTCAAAGAGGTTGAGGCTGTTGCTTCCGCTAAGGAAAAAGAGCTCATGTCTGTTTAATCAGGTAACAGTATGATATTCAGAAAATCAGGCGGGGAGACTGAGGACATCCTGAGTCTTCCCGTTCACATAGGAATAATTATGGACGGTAACGGCCGCTGGGCAAAAAAGAGGGGGCTTCCCCGCACAGCAGGTCATAAAGCCGGTGCCAACAATTTCAGAACAATCACCAAATACGCTTCATCCATAGGTATAAAGTATCTCACAGTCTATGCGTTTTCAACAGAGAACTGGACAAGACCGGAGACTGAGGTAAGTGCCCTCATGAAGCTTTTCAAGTCATATCTTGAAGAAGCTCTTGCAGATTTCATGGATGAAAATATCAGAGTCCGTTTTCTGGGCGATGTAAGTAAATTCAACCCTGAACTTCAGAAGCTCATCCATGAGGTTGAAGAGGCATCTGCATGTAAAACCGGTATGGTGCTTAACCTTGCCATGAACTACGGCGGAAGAGACGACATAGTTCACTCTGTACGTCAGCTTGCCGAGAAGGTAAAAGCAGGGGAGATAGAGCCTTCCGATATTGATGAAGATAAGATTAACACTTATTTATATACCGAAGGTCAGCCGGATCCTGATTTAATCATCCGACCATCAGGTGAGCAGAGACTTTCAAACTTCCTTATCTGGCAGGCAGCTTACTCAGAGTTTGTTTATTTTGATGTTCTCTGGCCTGATTTCAAAAAAGAAGACCTCGACGAGGCCATCAGAATCTACAATGCAAGAAACCGTCGATTTGGCGGTGTCTAATTATATTTATAGGATAGATTTCTATGAAAACTCGAATAATAGCAGGTACAACGCTGTTCTTTATATTAGTTGCTGTTGTGCTTGTGAACGGATCATTTCCGTTAATTCTTAACATACTCATAGCTCTCATGTCTTCTGTGGGAGTTCATGAATTCTGCAAGGCATACTCCGCAGATTCCCACAAGTGGCTTCATATACCAAGTATAATCGTTGCCGCTCTGGTTCCTTTTGCGGGTTTTGTGCCAAACGGAGTTCTGCTTGTTTATGCCCTTTACACACTCGCTGTGTTCTTTGCGGTAATACGAAATCATGAGGAACTCAAGTTCAGCGAGATGATTCCCGTCTACGGAATGACAGTAATTATCCCAAATGCACTGAATTTCATAGTTGAACTTCGTGATATCAATTCTGAACACGGAATGTTTTTTGCAATGCTTGCAATATTAGGCCCGTGGATTGCTGATTCGGGTGCATATTTTACAGGTTCTTTCTTCGGAAAGCATAAACTCTGTCCGGTAATCAGTCCGAAGAAAACAGTAGAGGGTTTTATCGGTGGAATTATAGTAAGCGTACTTGCAATGCTTGTTGCAGGTCTCGTTTTCGATAAACTGTATATTGTTGAGAATCTTAAGTTCGTTTATATCGCTCTTGCAATCTGCGGAGTTCTGAACGGTTTTGTCTCCGTTGTCGGAGATCTCTCTTTCTCAATAATCAAGAGGGAGAAGGGCATCAAAGATTACGGTAAACTCATTCCGGGCCACGGCGGAATTCTCGACAGATTCGACAGTGTAATTTTTGTCGCTCCGTTTGTTTATCTTGTAGTTAAACTTTTTGGTATTTGATTTTATGAAGAAACTTTCACTTATCGGTTCCACAGGTTCAATCGGTACACAGACAGCGGATGTTGTCCGTATGCTTGAAAAAGTCGGAACAGAAGAAGATAAAATAAAAGTAGTTGGCCTTGCCGCCCACTCCAATATCAAATTACTGGAGGAGCAGGCGAGAGAATTCAGGCCTGAAGTAGTCGCTGTGTTCAATGAACAGGCGGCTTCAGAGCTTAAGGCAAAGCTTGCCGATACCGATGTAAAGGTTATCGCTGGTGAAGACGGTGTGTGTGAAGTTGCAGGTCTTTCCTCTGCTGATGTAACTCTCAACAGCTGTACAGGTATGATAGGTCTGCTTCCGTCCCTTGCCGCAATTCGTGCCGGTAAAGACCTTGCCCTTGCAAATAAGGAGAGCATGGTTACAGGCGGTGCCATAGTAACATCTGAGGCAGCAAGAATGGGAGTAAAGATACTTCCCGTTGACAGCGAACACTCCGCTATTTTCCAGTGCCTTCAGGGCTGTCACGATAAAAAACAGCTCAAGAGACTTATCATCACAGCATCAGGCGGTCCTTTCTTTGGCAAGACTCTGGATGAGCTTAAGAATGTAACTCCTGCACAGGCACTCAATCATCCAAACTGGGACATGGGTTCAAGGGTAACTATCGACTCTGCAACCATGTTCAATAAGGGTCTCGAGATTATGGAAGCAAAGTGGCTCTTTGATGTCGATATCGATAACATAGATGCCATTGTTCACCGCGAGAGCATAGTTCATTCTCTCATAGAGTATGACGATAATTCCGTTATCGCCCAGCTCGGTGTACCTGATATGAGAATTCCTATTCAGTATGCTCTGACATGGCCGAACCGCTATCCGTCTCCTGTAAAACAGCTTAATCTTACAGATTATGCCAAACTTACCTTCTATCCTGCCGATGAAGAAACCTTCAAGTGCCTTGCATCATGCAAGAAAGCATTAAGAAGAGGCGGTCTGGCTCCAACAGCCATAAATGGTGCCGACGAAGAAGCAGTAAAGCTCTTCCTTGCGGGAAAGATTGGATTCACAGATATTGCGGAGCTGGTCACAGCCGCCATGGATAATCAGCCTGATACCGATGACGTAACGGTTGAGTCCATCTTTGATGCTGACAGAAAAGCCCGTGATTTTGTAATTGATGCAGTAAAGTAAGCATCAATGAAAGGATAAAACTTAATGACAGTACTTCTCGTATTACTTGCGGTCATTCTTTTCGGATTTATCATCTTTATCCATGAGTTTGGTCATTTTTTCACAGCCAAACTCTCCGGTATAACGGTCAATGAATTCGCAATAGGAATGGGACCGCAGTTATTCAGCTTCACAAAAGGCGAGACAAAATATACACTTCGACTTTTCCCAATCGGTGGATACTGTGCCATGGAGGGAGAAGACGAGGAAAGCCCCGATGAGGGTGCCTTCAATAACAAGCCTGTGTGGAAGCGAATGATAGTTGTTGTGGCGGGTGCTGCAATGAATATCATCCTCGGCCTTGTGCTCATGTGCGTAATTGTATGTTGCGGTAATCTCATCGCAACAAACCAGATTGCCGCATTTTCCGAGGGCTCCAGAATGGAGGCTGCAGGAGCACAGGTAGGCGACTATGTTGTTTCAATTGACGGATACAAAATCCGCACAGAGACAGATCTCAGTTTTGCTCTCGGCACAGCAGACCCGGAATCTGTGGATGTTGTTCTCAACCGTAACGGTGAGATAATCTTACTTGAAAACATACAGCTCGATTCTTACGAAACCAGTCAGGGTTCAACAGCCGTTGTTATTGATTTCAATATCTATGGCTTACAGAAGAATCCTATAAGAGTTATAAAGAAAAGTTTTGCGAACACCTGGTCCATGATGAAAATGGTTGTAATGAGTCTCAAGGGTCTTATTACAGGTCAGTTTGGTTTAAATGAAGTCAGCGGCCCTGTCGGTGTTGCACAGGTAATAACAGAAGCCGCATCCACAGGTCTCAAGACAGGCGTAAAAGATGCCCTTCTCACTATAATCACCATAATGTCACTTATTTCCGTAAACTTAGGTGTGTTCAACCTTCTTCCGTTCCCGGCTCTTGACGGTGGCAGATTCGTATTTCTCCTCATAGAGGCAATCAGAAAAAAGCCTGTCCCGAGAAAATACGAGGCATGGGTAAACGGCGCAGGCATGGTTCTCCTGCTTGCACTCATGGCTGTTATCACACTCAAGGATGTTGTAGGTCTTTTCAAATAAGATTTTGAAGGAGATATTATGATAAACAGAAAAATCACAAAGCAGATAAATGTTGGCGGAGTGCCTGTAGGCGGTGGCGCACCAATTGCCGTGCAGTCCATGCTCAATGTTCCGTCTACAGATATAGAGGGCAGTGTGGCTCAGGCAATCCGCCTCGAGAAAGCCGGGTGTGATATCATTCGTGCCGCTATTCCTGATATGGATGCCGTCGCCCTCATTCCGGCTATCAAAAAGGCAGTAAATATCCCCCTGGTTGCCGATATTCATTTTGACTATCGCCTTGCCCTTGCCGCAGCAGAGGCGGGTATAGACAAAATCAGAATAAACCCGGGTAACATAGGCAGTGACGACAGAGTAAAGGCAGTAGCCGATATCTGTAAGCAGAAGAATATTCCGATTCGTATTGGTGTAAACTCCGGTTCTGTTGAAAAGGAGATACTCAAAAAATACGGATCTCCTACTCCTGAGGCTCTTTGCGAAAGTGCAATGTATCACGCAAAGCTTCTTAACAGGTTTGACTTTGATGATATCGCAATTTCAATAAAATCCTCCGATGTCACAACCACAATCGAGGCTTATGAACTCATGAGCTCCATGTGCTATTATCCTCTGCATCTTGGCGTAACAGAGGCAGGTACATCCCACATGGGACTTATCAAGTCAGCAATAGGTATAGGTTCACTTCTTCAGAAGGGTATAGGCGATACTTTAAGAGTATCCCTCACAGCCGATCCTGTTGAGGAGCCAAAGGCAGGCCACGATATACTCAAGGCTCTCGATTTAGAGGGCGGTGTCCGTTTTGTATCCTGTCCAACCTGTGGCAGAACAAGAATAGACCTCATCGGTCTTGCCAATAAGGTCGAAAATGCCCTCGCAGGCTGTAAGAAAGACATCACGGTTGCCGTAATGGGCTGTGTTGTAAACGGTCCGGGAGAGGCAAGAGAAGCCGACATCGGTGTTGCCGGCGGTAAGGGAGAGGGTCTCATCTTCAAGAAGGGTGAGATTTTAAGAAAAGTATCCGAAGAAGAACTTTTACCGGCTCTCCTCGAAGAAATCGAAAAATTATAAAACAAAGTGCAGGATATTTTGTCCTGCACTATTGCCATTTATTCAGATAATAAGGAAAACTAATGAATACTATTAAAAATTTCTTTTCCGAAGAACTTAAAACACTCTCTTTTGAGGATGAACTTCTTTCAGGTAAACTCGTAGGTTTAAACATAGACAAGGCAAAGGGATCCGTAACCATGCTTGTCAGTTTTGAGAAGTTTGTGGAGTACTCTCAGATAGTTGACCTCTGCTCGAGTATTCAGAAGAAGCTCGGAATCAAAAAACTTTCAGTTTCCCCAAAGTTTCCGTCAGAGAGTTTTGCTCCGTCTGTGCTTAACTCTCTCGTTCTTCGCCTTAAAGAGGACGAGGCGTCCATCAACGGAACTTTCCGTGATGCAATCGCCAATTTTGAGAACAATGTTCTTACCATAGAACTTTCCCACGGTGGATTCGAGCTGATTGAGAACAACAAAGTCGGCAGAAAACTTACAGCTCTCATCAAAGACTGGTTTGGTGTAGACGCCCAGATAGAATTCTGCGGTAAACTTCACCTCGATGCCATGAGCGAGTCAAGCATAGAGAAACTCGCAGCAAAAGAGGAGAAAAAACGCCGTGAGGCTCTCATAGAGGAGCAGGAGAGATATGAGCAGAGCTTAAAGGAAGAAGCCGCAAAGCGTAATGTCTCCATCCGTGAAGGTGAAAATCTCACACCACAGATTATTACTGAGACTATTCGTCCGCTCATAGGTAACCTCACAAAACAGCCGATAGTACCAATAAGTACACTTACTATTGAGACAGGTAAGGCTAATGTCTGGGGAGACATTTTTGCCCTTGAATCCAAGGAGACAAGGGACAAATCAAGAAAAATTTACTCCATAGATATAACCGACTACACAGGATCCATTACTCTCAAGGTAATTCAGGATGCAAACCAGTGCAAAGAGCTTGATTCCCTCGCAAAGGGTCAGACCATAGTTGTCCGTGGTGATGTTCAGTTCGATAAGTATGACAAAGAGAATGTCATGCGTCCGATTGCAATCGGCAAGGCTGAAAAAGTCAAGATTGTTGACGATGCCCTCGAAAAGCGTGTCGAGCTTCATCTTCATACCAATATGTCGTCTATGGATGCCATCACGCCTGCTGGCGATTTAATCAAGCGTGCCGCCGACTGGGGCCATAAGGCTATTGCCATCACAGACCACGGCGTAGCCCAGGCATTCCCGGATGCCATGAACACATGGATGAAGCTGAAAAAAGGTGGTCAGGACTTCAAAATAATCTACGGTGTAGAGGCATATTTTGTAAATGACCTTGTTCCTGCCGTCAAGGGCGACGATACAAGAAGTTTTGATGATACCTTCATCTGCTTTGACATCGAGACCACAGGTTTCAGCAATGTGAATGACAGAATCACAGAAATCGGTGCCGTCAAAATTCAGGGCGGTAAGGTTGTGGATGAGTTCGATACCTTTGTAAACCCGGAGAGACCTATCCCTGCAAAAATCACAGAGCTCACAAGTATTACAGATGAAATGGTTGCCGATGCTCCGCTTGAAGCTGAAGCACTTAAAATGTTCTATGATTTCTGCGGTGAGAATCCTGTTTTTGTTGCACATAACGCAGACTTCGATACAGGCTTCATGCGCAAGGTGGGCGAAAGAGTAGGAATTCCTTTCGATTATACCTATATTGATACAGTCACAATGGCACGCTCTCAGCTTCGTGACATAAAGAACGCAAAGCTGGACACAGTTGCCAAATACCTGAAGCTTCCTGATTTCCACCATCATCGTGCCGTTGACGATGCCAAGGTTCTCGGTGACATATTCCTTGCTCTTACAGAGAGATTAAGGGATGACCAGCGCATAGAGAATATCGGAGAGATTAACTCTGCACTTGCAGGCGGTGATCCGAAGAAGCTTCCAACATATCATCAGATTATCCTCGTCAAGAATCTTGTGGGACTTAAAAATCTTTACAGAATCATATCCGCAGGTCATCTTGATTATTTCTATAAGCATCCAAGAACACCAAAATCCTATTTAAATAAATACCGTGAGGGTCTCATCATTGGTTCTGCATGTGAAGCAGGTGAACTATTTCGTGCAATGATAGACGGCAAGCCGTTTGATGAGCTCTGCCGTATAGCTGAGTACTACGATTACCTCGAGATTCAGCCTGTCGGAAATAACTACTTCATGGTTCGCAACGGCAAATGTGACGAAGAACAGCTCAGGGAGTGGAACAGAACAATCGTCAAAATCGGTGAGAAACTCGGCAAGCCTGTTGTTGCAACAGGTGACGTTCACTTTCTCAATCCTTACGATGAAAAGTACAGAGCCATTCTTCAGGCAGGTCAGGGTTACGGAGATGCCGATACTCAGGCTCCGCTTTATTTAAGAACAACCGCAGAGATGCTCAAGGAGTTTTCCTACCTTGGTAAAGAAAAGGCCTATGAAGTTGTTGTAAAGAATACAAATCTCATAGCCGATATGATAGAGGAGTTCCGTCCTATTCCTGACGGTAACTATCCTCCGTTTATCGAAGGTGCTGAGGAACAGCTCAACTCCATCACATGGTCAAGGGCAAAGGACCGCTACGGCGATCCTCTCCCTGAAATAGTACGTGCAAGACTTGAAAGAGAACTTGGCTCCATCAACAAGCATGGCTTCTCTGTTCTGTATATGACAGCACAGAAGCTGGTTGCCGACAGTGAGGCACATGGCTACCTTGTAGGTTCACGAGGATCCGTTGGTTCATCTTTCGTTGCTTCCATGTCAGGTATTTCCGAGGTTAACCCTCTGGCACCGCATTATGTATGTCCGAAGTGCAAGCACAGCGAATTCTTCACCCATGGTGAATACGGTTCAGGATTTGATATGCCTCCAAAGGATTGCCCGGAGTGTGGCACTCACATGGACCAGGATGGTCACGATATCCCATTCGAAACCTTCCTTGGATTCGACGGCGACAAGGTTCCTGATATCGACCTTAACTTCTCAGGTGAATATCAGTCAAGCGCCCACAGATACACAGAAGTTCTCTTCGGTCGTGATAACGTCTTTAAGGCGGGTACCATCGCAACAGTTGCCGACAAAACCGCTTACGGTTATGTTAAGAAGTACGCAGAGGAGAGAGGTCTCAACCTTTCGAAGGCAGAGGAAAACCGTCTTTCCATAGGCTGTACAGGTATCAAACGAACAACCGGTCAGCACCCCGGAGGAATGGTTGTTATTCCAAAGGGTATGGAGGTTTACGACTTCTGCCCGGTTCAGCATCCTGCCAACGATACTAAGTCAGATAATATCACAACTCACTTCGACTTCCATTCCATTCATGATACCATTACAAAGCTGGACGAACTCGGTCACGATTCTCCTACTGTATGTAAATACCTTGAGGAATACACAGGAATAAGCATCAAGTCTGTTCCTATGCATGATGATGCGGTTATGTCCCTGTTCACGTCTCCCGAGGCCCTCGGAATAAAACCTGAGGATATAGGAGGCGTTCAGACAGGTACACTTTCCCTGCCTGAAGTCGGTACAGACTTCGCCCGAGGAATGCTCATCGAAGCACAGCCAAAGACCTTCTCCGACCTCTTGCAGATTTCAGGTCTTTCCCATGGTACAGATGTCTGGCTTGGTAATGCCCAGGATCTCATCCGTAACGGAACCTGTACCATTTCAAATGTTATAGGAACCCGAGACTCCATCATGGTTTATCTCATGCACAAGGGCCTTGACCCAAAGATGTCCTTCAAAATCATGGAGATAACCCGTAAAGGTAATGCGAGAAAACTTCTTACAGAGGAGCATCTCACAGCCATGAGAGAGCACGGTGTTCCAGAATGGTATATAGATTCATGCTTTAAAATCAAGTACATGTTCCCTAAGGCTCATGCCGCAGCTTATATGATTTCAACTCTGCGCTATGCATGGTACAAAGTTCATAAGCCGCTTGAGTATTACTGCGCATACTTCACAGTTCGCGGTGAAGACTTCGACCCTGTCTGCGTATTAGGCGGAAAGCAGGCGGTTGTTGCCAGAATGGCTCAGATAGAGCAGAAGAAGGCAAACCGAGAAGCAACAGCAACAGACGAAGGTCTTTACACAAATCTTCAGATATGCAACGAGATTCTCGCAAGAGGAATAGAATTCCTGCCAATCGATATATATAAGTCCGATGCGAGAAAGTTCCTCCCTGAGGATGGTAAAATCAGACTTCCGTTTGCATCTCTCTCAGGTGTAGGTGCATCAGCCGCACAGGGCCTTGCAGATGCAAGAAACTACGGCGGAGAGTTCATCTCCATAGATGATTTCAAGGTTCGCTCAGGTGCAGGTCAGTCAGTAATTGATGTCCTAAAGGCAGCGGGTGCCTTCGGAAATCTTCCGGATTCCTCACAGATAAGCCTCTTCGGCTAAAATATTTCACAAATACGCCTATGTCAGTATGTTTATATTGACATAGGCTTTTGTTTGTGTTAATATAGTAGCACGCTACTAAACTAAAGTGTTTAAAAAATAACAAAGTGGGTTATAAAGAATGAAGAAGTACAATATGATAACTCCTGAGGGTACAAAAGACATACTCTTTGAGGAGTGCATTCAGAAAAGAAAGATACAGCAGAAGGCGGCTGAGATATTCACCGCAAGGGGATATAACGAGGTTATCACACCGGGTATTGAGTATTACGATGTTTTCGATCTTGAAAACGCAGGTATTCCTCAGTACGAAATGTATAAAACAAGCGACAATAAGGGAAGACTGGTGGTTTTCCGTCCGGATTTAACTCTCCCTATTGCAAGACTTACAGCAACAAAGCTTCAGAACGCCAAACCGCCTATCCGTCTTTTCTATAACCAGAATATATACAGAAACCGCAAAGATATGTCAGGCAGAAGTGACGAGACAGCACAGGCAGGTGTGGAGCTCATTGGAGCAAAGGGACTTAAGGCAGATATAGAAGTAATATCCATGGCGGTTACACTGCTTTCTTCCTGTGTTGATAACTTCCGTATAGAGATAGGTCATGCGGCAGTATTCAAGCTTCTTGCAGATAAACTCCCTGTTTCAGAGGATATAAAAGAGGAAATCCGTTCTGTTATTGAATCAAAGAACTATGCGGCTTTGGGTGAGATACTCGATGAGCTTGAGCCAAGCTCCTATGTTACAGCCCTCAAGAGACTTCCAAGACTTTTCGGCGGAGAAGAAACCTTTGAGGAAGCCGCTAAGTATATGCCTGATGATGATGTAAAAGAGGTTCTCGATTATCTCGAGAAATTATATAACTCATTAAGAAAACTTGGACTTGGCGACAGAATTATGGTAGACCTCGGACTTGTTCAGAGAAACGATTACTACACAGGTGTGGTATTCAGCGCCTACGCTTATGGCCACGGAGATGCCCTTCTTCAGGGTGGCAGATACGATAATCTTCTTCAGGAATTTAACGCACCAATGCCTGCTGTAGGTTTCGGCCTTGATGTGGATGCCATGACATCAATCATGATGGCAGACATAAAGCCACTCATAAGAGTACCGGAGATTCTTGTTCATGCAGACGAAGATTATGAGGTGGAAGCCCAGATTAAATTAAATGATCTAATATCTCAGGGATACAAGGCAGAAAGTTCCGTATTCGACACAAGGGAAGAAGCTGAAGCCTATGCAAAGGAAAAAGGTATCCGTCAGGTGGTATATGTAGGTAAAGACAGTGAGGGGGTAATCAGAATATGAAACCATTAAGAATCGCCCTCACAAAGGGCAGACTTGAAAAAGATACAATAGAGGCACTCGAGAAAATCGGTCTTGATTGCAGTGCTGTAAGGGCAAAGGGAAGAAAGCTCATTCTCCCTGTGGGAAACGGAGAAATTGAAGTGGTTCTCTCAAAAGCCGCCGATGTTATCACTTATGTTGAAAACGGTGTATGTGATTTAGGTGTGGTCGGCAAAGACACAATAATGGAAAACGGAAGCCACTTTTTCGAGATTTTAAACCTTGGCTTCGGCAGATGTAATTTTGCACTGGCAGGTAAAAAGGGTGTTGATTTCTACGAGGGCTTCGGAACCAAAACCATAGCATCAAAATATCCGAATGTGGCAAGAAAATACTTCGAGTCAAGGGGCATGGATATTCGTGTAATTAAAATCGAAGGCTCCGTAGAGCTTGCTCCGCTTCTTGGCCTTTCAGATGGCATAGTCGATATAGTGGAAACAGGAACCACCCTTAAAGAGAACGGTCTCGAGGTTAAGGAGTATATCTCAGAGATTTCAGCAAGACTTATCGCAAACTCCGCAAGTCTCAAACTTCGCAAGAAAGAGATTGAAGATCTGGCTGAAAAACTCGAAAAGGTATTATAATTTGCAAATTATCCACACATCTGTTAATATAAAGTTAATATAAGGAAGGTAAACTTATCATGATCAGAATAAAGAAGGGCGACAGAGCCACATGTGAAGAATTCATCGCAGAGCTCAAGTCCAGAATTAAAGATAACGACAGAAAAGTTGAAGAATCCGTAGCCGAGATTATTGCCGAAGTCAAGAAGAACGGCGATAAGGCAGTAAGAGAGTTCTCCGTTAAGTTTGACGGCTGGGCACCCGAAAAGACAGAGATGTCCAGAGAAGACCTCAAGGCTTATGTTGACCAGTGTGACCCTGATTTCATCTCAGCTCTTGAGAGAGCCGCTGAGAATATCCGTGAATTCCACGCACGTCAGAAGCAGCAGTCCAGAATCGATACATATCCCACAGGTGTAATCATGGGCCAGCGTGTCCGTGGTCTGCACAGAGTAGGCGTTTATGTACCGGGTGGCACAGCAAGCTATCCTTCTTCTGTTCTCATGAATGTAATTCCCGCAAAGATTGCAGAGTGCGGAGAAATAGTAATGGCAACTCCTCCGGGACTTGGCGGAAAGCTCAACAAGGATGTTCTTGCCGCAGCATATATCGCAGGTGTAGACAGAGTATTCCTTATGGGTGGAGCTCAGGCGGTTGCAGCTCTTGCTTTCGGTACAGAGACAGTTCCGAAGGTAGATAAAATAGTAGGTCCGGGAAATATCTTCGTAGCAGTGGCAAAAAAACAGCTCTACGGTACAGTTGATATCGATATGATCGCAGGTCCGAGTGAGATCCTCGTTATTGCGGATTCCTCCGCAAATCCGAAGTATCTTGCTGCAGACCTTATGAGCCAGGCAGAGCATGACAGAATGGCATCCGCTATTCTCATCACACCTGACGAAGCTCTCGCAAAGGCAACAGCAGAAGAAATCGAGCGCCAGATGGCATATCTCTCAAGAAAAGAGATTATCCGTGAGTCCATCGATACTTTCGGTGCCATCATCGTATGCGACAACATGAATGTTGCTGTGGACTTTGCCAACGAGCTTGCTCCTGAGCATCTCGAGGTTTGCTGTGAAAATCCAATGGAATATATTGGTCGCCTCGATAACGCAGGTTCTGTATTCCTCGGTCACTATTCACCGGAACCGCTCGGTGATTATTACGCAGGTCCTAACCATGTTCTTCCAACCAGCGGAACAGCAAGATTTTTCTCACCGCTTTCCGTAGATAACTTTATCAAGAAGTCAAGCTTCATATATTACACAAAGGATGAGCTGAACAAGGCAAGCGCCGATATCATCAAGCTTGCAAAGACAGAGCAGCTCACAGCCCACGCAAATTCTATAGAAGTTCGTGTGGAGGATTATAACAAATAAAGGAAATAACTTATGTACACATTAAATGAGAAAATAAGAGATCTTGTCCCTTATGAGCCAAACAAAGAGGAATACCCTATAAAGCTCGATTCCAACGAGAGCTTCTTGAGAGTCCCCGAATATGTCATGGCAGAGGTAATACAGAATCTTCAGGGAATTCAGTTCAATCGTTATCCCGATCCGACTGCGGATGTGCTCTGTGCAAACTATGCATCTGCATACGGCCTTAATGCCGAGAATGTTGTGGCAGGTAACGGTTCCGATGAGCTTATAAATATCATATGCAACTCCTTCCTCATGGCAGGGGAGAAATATGGCGCATTTTCTTCTGATTTCTCCATGTATTCCTTCTATGCTCATCTGGCAGGTGCTAAGGGCGTATTTATTCCGCAGAATAACGATTTCACTGTTGATGTAGACAGAGTAATCGAAACCTGCAAGGCAGAAGAAGTACGCATGCTTATTTTCTCAAATCCATGCAACCCTACTTCACTTGGTCTTGAGAAAGATGAGGTCAGAAGAATAATCACATCTCTTCCCGATACTCTCATAGTCCTCGATGAAGCCTACATGGATTTCTGGGATCAGTCTTTACTCGAAGAGGTAACAGAGTACGATAATCTCATCATACTCAAAACCCTCTCAAAGGCCTTCGGTCTTGCGGCTGTGCGCTGTGGTTTCGCCGTAGCAAATGAGAGACTCATCAGGGTAATCAAGGCTGTAAAATCTCCGTTTAATGTAAACACTATGACTCAGGTCTTTGCTTCAACTTTACTTAAGCACAAGGCAGAGAATAAAGCGGCTCTCCGTCAGATAAAAATGTCCACCGAGGATTTACAGAACGCTTTTGACGAGCTTTCCGAAAAATATCCCGGACAGATGGAAGTCAAAAAGAGCTGTACAAACTTCATCACAGTAAAAATGCCACAGGCAAGGGATTACTTTGTTTTCCTCAAAGAAAAGGGAATACTCATCCGTTTCTATGGTCCGTTTATCAGAGTTACAGCAGGAAACAGAAGTGAGAACGCACAGCTCATAAAGTTTACAGAGCAGTTTCTCGAGGAGAATAAGTGATGAACAGAACAGCACAGGTCAAAAGAAATACAAAAGAGACAAAGATTAACTGCGAGCTTTGCCTTGACGGCGGAGCTGTTGAGATAAGCACAGGCGTAGGTTTTTTCGACCACATGCTCAATGCTTTTGCTCATCACGGTGGCTTTGGCCTTAAACTTAAAGTTGACGGAGATTTATATGTCGACTGTCATCATACAATTGAAGATACCGGCATAGTTCTCGGCATGGCAATAAAAGAAGCCCTTGGTGACAGAGCGGGAATCATGCGTTTCGGTAACTCCTTCATACCAATGGACGAAAGCCTTGCTTTCTGCGCTCTCGATGTCAGCGGAAGACCGTTCCTTGTTTTCGACGGAGAATTTCCGGAGGAGAGATGTGGCGACTACGATACATGCATGACAGAGGAGTTTTTCCGTGCGGTGGCTTTTAACGCAGGAATTACCCTGCACATAAAGTGCGAGTACGGCAAAAATTCCCACCACATGATAGAGGCAATGTATAAGGCCTTTGCATATGCCCTCAAAGCGGCGGTAAAAAGTAATGGCACAGGAGAAGTAATCTCCACAAAAGGCGTATTATAAAAATTATCGGCAGGTCAAAAACCTGCCGTTTTCATGAAAAGGAGGGGAAAGGATGATTATCCTTCCTGCAATAGATATAAAAGACGGCAACTGTGTCAGACTTTACAAAGGTGACTATTCCACAGCCCACAAGGTTGCGGAGGATGCCGTAACAACCGCAAAGGGTTTTCAGCATGATGGTGCCGTATGGATGCACATGGTTGACCTCGACGGTGCAAAGGCTAAAAAGCCTGTAAATGACGATCTCATTTTAAGAGTTCGTCAGAACACTGGTCTTAATATAGAAGTCGGTGGCGGAATCCGTGACATGGCTTCCATAGAGTATTACATCGAGAGAGGCATTAACCGTGTCATTTTAGGCTCAGCTGCTTTAAGCAATCCCGAACTTGTAAAAGAGGCTGTAAAGAAGTACGGTGGTCATATCGCTGTCGGAATCGATGCCCTCAATGAGAAAGTAGCCGCTGAAGGTTGGGTTGCCCAGTCTCAGGTTGACTATATTGAGATGGCAAAGCACATGGAAGACATAGGTGTGCAGTATATCATATTCACAGATATATCAAAGGACGGTACACTTTCAGGCCCAAATCTCGATCAGCTTGGCAGATTAAACGATGCAGTTTCCTGCAATATCATTGCAAGCGGTGGAGTATCAGATCTTCAGGACATCGTGAACCTCAACAATCTCGGTGTTTACGGAGCAATTGCAGGTAAGGCGATTTACAGCAAGGCTTTAAATCTTGAAGATGCTGTAATAGAGGGTCAGAGAATCAATTCTGCCATTTTCAAAAAGAATGTGTCCGATGAAATCAGCAGATATTTTGCAAAATCAGATCTCATTCCCGCAGTAGTTCAGGAGGCATCCACAGGCGATGTTCTCATGCTTGCCTACATGAATTCTGAGTCCATGGCAAAAACCATAGAGACAGGTAACACATGGTTCTGGAGCCGTTCCCGTAATGAACTCTGGAATAAGGGTGCCACATCCGGTCACTATCAGAAGGTTGTCAGCATTTCATCCGACTGCGATGACGACACTCTTCTCATCAAAGTTGAGCAGACAGGTGCCGCCTGCCACACAGGCAGACATTCATGTTTCTATAAAACTATAAAGTAATTTGGGAGAATAATCATGATAGATATACTTCGTTCAGAATACGAAACAGCCGTAACCCGCAGAGAGCAGAAGCAGGAGGGTTCCTACACATGTTATCTTTTCGAGCAGGGCATAGATAAAATTCTCAAGAAATGCGGTGAAGAATGCTCCGAGGTAATCATCGCAGCAAAGAACGGTAAAAAAGAGGATACAGTCGGAGAGCTCTCCGATTTAATCTACCACCTCGCTGTGCTCATGGCAAATGAGGGCATAAGTGTGGATGATCTCGAAGAGGAATACATGAAGCGTCACGCCAAAGAGGGAAATCTGAAGGTTTTCCATCAGGTGGATAAAAATACTTGATATGAATCAGAATACCAATTCAAACTGGAACTTTAAACAGATGGTCTCCGAGTTCGTAAAACCGGAGACTGAAATACTTGTAATAAGCGGTAACGAAGCTGAGAATTTCGTCTTTGAACTTACAAAGGATGTCAGCAAAGTGAAGACCGTTGTGACTTCATCGAAAAAAGCTGAAATGCTGAATGCCTATGGTATAGCAGCTGAATATTCCGAGGGAACGAATCTGCCTTTTGAAGATGAGAGTTTCAATCTTGTTGTGTGCCTCTGCGTGCCATACAGCATTGATGAAGTTAAGAGAGTGCTTAAAAAGGGCGGCCACCTTCTGACAGAGCAGACAGGTTCTTCGGATGCAGACTTTAATAAAGAGCTTTATCCTTATCCCTACAATCTTGAGAACGAGTGCGTTAAACTGAAAAACACAGGCTTCAGAATTGTACAGCGTTATCAGAACTATCAGTATAACGGAATGCTTTTATCTCACGCTTTTGTTATTACAGCCAAAAAGTAAAATTATGCAGTCGACTGACGGTTCGGCTGCATTTTTGTTTTTACGGTTATGAAAAAGTTTCCGTATTTTCTTGAACAGAAAACGAAAAAATGCTAAAATAGTTCCATATTACGAAGGACAGAATCCGATGGCATATAAGTTGATTTTTGAATGAAGCCTGCCACCGGTGTATATTAATTATGAATCTGAAAAACTGGGAGGTTCTGCCTCTCAACAAAGAACAGGCTATAAGTATAGCTCAGAATCACGGTCTGCCGTCCATACTTGCCATGCTTTTGCAGGTCAGGGGCTTCACAAAGCCTGAGCAGATAAACGATCTTCTTGGAAGAAGCAGTGAATTCGCCGATCCGTTCCTGCTAAAGGATATGGACAAAGCGGCAGACAGAATAAGAACAGCTCTTGAAGAATACGAGAAAATCGCTATTTTCGGTGACTATGATGCCGATGGCGTCACATCAACGTCAATTCTTTATACTTACCTTGAAAAAAACGGTGCCGATGTCATGTGGTATATCCCAAAGCGTGAAGGCGAGGGCTATGGCATGAACATTGCAGCCATAGATTATCTCCACGAGCAGGGTGTAAAACTCATCGTTACTGTGGATAACGGAATTGCTTCAATCAAAGAGATTGCCCATGCAAATTCACTCGGTATTGATACGGTTGTAACAGACCACCATCGTCCCCACGATATTCTTCCTGAGGCTGTGGCAGTTGTCGACCCATATATTCCCGGCAACGAGGGTCTCGAGTTTCGTGATTACTGTGGTGCCGCCATTGCTTTCAAGCTGGTTCAGGCAATAGAATCAGAGTTCGGTGACCCGGAGGAACTGATAAATGAATATGCCGACCTTGCCTCCATAGGAATAATCGGTGATATTGTACCGCTCCTTGGTGAAAACAGAAGCATAGTTCGAACAGGACTTCGCATGCTGGTGGACAGCGAACGTGCGGGAATCCGTTCATTAATAGAGAAATCAGGAAACACAGAGCGCAGGCTCACTTCCACATCTGTTGCATTTACCATAGTGCCGAGAATCAATGCCACCGGTCGAATGGGAGATTCCGACAGAGCCGTAAGACTGCTCATAACAGATGACCCCGATGAGGCGGATGATTTAAGCGAAGCTATCTGCAACGATAATACCGAGCGTCGAAATGTCGAGGCTCAGATTACAGAGAGTGTAATCGACTCCATTGAAAATGATGACAGCATAAAATACGCCAGAGTAATTGTTGTCGGCGGAAAAGGCTGGCATCATGGTGTTGTAGGTATAGTAGCCGCAAGAATCACAGAACGCTACGGCAAACCATGTATGATTATTGCGGAAAACGGAAATGAATCAAAGGGTTCGGGTAGAAGTGTAGAGGGATTTAATCTTTTTGAAGCCATCACTTACTGTGATGATCTGCTCATCAAATACGGTGGTCATCCTATGGCGGCGGGTATTACGCTTACTCCGGAAAATATATCTGTTTTCAGAGATAAAATAAATGAGTATGCGGCAATGCATCATCCGATAATGCCTGCACAGAGAATAACCGTGGATATGAAGCTGCTTCCATCCGCACTATCTCCGGCAATTCCCGAGAGCCTTTCCATTATGGAGCCGTTTGGAGCATCTAATCCTTCTCCGCTTTTCGGTTTATATAACATGAAGCTGGAGGGTATTTCTCCTGTTGGTGGAGGTAACCACCTGCGACTCACATTCTCAAGGGGAGAATCCACCGTAACATGCATGAAGTTCTCTATGGATGAGAAAAGTTTCCCCTTTGTTGTAGGTGATGTTCTCGATCTTGCGGTAACTTTGGAGAGCAAACTGTTTAAGGGTTCCCAGACTCTTACGGTACAGATAAAAGAAATGAAAATTTCAGGTCAGGACATGAGCGAACTTATTTCATCGCTTCGTGTTTATGAGAAATATAAACTTCATGAGGGTCTTACACCTCGTGAAAAAGCCGCAATGCTTCCTGCAAGGGATGATTTTGCCGAGCTTTACAGATTTTTAAGAGCTTCAGGCTGGAAAGCCGGACTCACTTCACTTCTCTCAAGATTATCCAGAGAGGGATGGAGCTACGCAAAACTCAGACTTTGCCTTGATGTGCTTGTGGAAAGAAAGCTCATCGCAGAAACAGAATACGGTGAGGCATCGGAAATCACAGTGCTTCCCACACAGGGAAAAACAGATATTTTTGCATCACCTATACTTTCCTTATTCAAATAATTCTAAACGAAACCGGGTGTTATTTTGGAAGTCAGAACAAGAACTTATGAAGAGTTACTTCAGAAAATAAAAGAAAGTGATAAGGATTATGACCTCGCAAACATAGAGAGGGCATATAAGGTTGCGGAGAAACAGCACCAGAATCAGGTGAGAAAATCCGGAGAACCGTATATCATTCATCCTGTGTCCGTGGCATATCTGCTGGTGGAAATGGGAATGGATTCTCAGTCTGTAATAGCAGGACTTCTTCATGATGTTGTTGAAGACACCGATATGACACTCGATGATGTCCGCAAAAGCTTCGGTGATGATATAGCCCTGCTTATCGATGGACTTACCAAAATCGCTCAGATTCCGTTCTCATCAAGAGAAGAGCTTCAGGCGGAGAATATCCGCAAGATGCTCATGGCAATGGCTGAGGATATCAGAGTTATCATTATCAAGTTTGCTGACAGAATGCATAATCTCTCCACACTTGAGTTCATGACTCCGCAGAAGCAGAGAGATAAGGCCCATGAGTGTCTTGAGGTGTATGCGCCTATTGCTCACCGTCTCGGTATCCGTGCGGTTAAGGAATATATGGAAGACATTTCTCTTCAGTATATGGATCCGATTGCATACAATGAGATACTCTCCAACCTTGAGGCAATCAGCACATCCCGTGCGGCATTTATTGAGAAAACCAAGGTAGAAATCAAAACCCGTTTAAATCCAATGATGCCCGATGTTTATATTGAGGGCAGAGTAAAATCAATAAACGGAATATATCGAAAGATGTTCATTCAGGGCAAGTCTTTCGATCAGATATACGATCTGTTTGCTCTGCGTGTAATCGTGGATTCCATTACCGACTGTTACAATGTTCTCGGTATTATCCACGATATGTACACTCCTATTCCAAACAGATTCAAAGATTATATCTCCACTCCTAAGCCGAATATGTACCAGTCCCTTCACACAACAGTAATCGGAAAAGAGGGTATCCCTTTTGAGGTTCAGATTCGTACATGGGAGATGCACCATACAGCCGAATACGGTATTGCGGCTCATTGGAAATATAAACTTGGCCTTCAGGAATCCGGCAAAGATGATTCCCTCGAGCAGAGACTCACATGGATTCGTCACATGCTTGATAACCAGGAGAACAGCGGAGATATTACAGAGCTTATTTCTTCAATTAAAACAGACCTTATTCCCGAGGAAGTTTTCGTATTCACTCCAAAAGGAGATGTTATAGTTCTTCCTCAGGGTTCAAATGTTATAGATTTTGCCTATGCAATTCATTCTGCCGTTGGTAACAGAATGATAGGTGCAAAGGTTGATAAAAAAATCGTTCCGCTTGATTACAAGGTAAAAACAGGCGAAATTATCGAAATTATCACAACCAAAGATGCAACCCATGGCCCAAACAGAGACTGGCTCAGCCTTGTAAGAACATCAGAGGCTCGAAATAAGATTCGCTCCTGGTTCAAAAAGGAGAAGAGGGAAGAGAATATTCTCGAGGGCCGTTCAGAGCTCGAAAAGGAATTCAAACGAAACGGTATTGTCATGAGCGACCAGCTCATGCAGTATATGATAGACTCCATCGGCAAACGCCACAGTGCAACCACCGAGGATGATTTCTTTGCCGCTATCGGTTACGGCGGAATTCAGATCTGGAAGATTCTCCCAAGAATCAAGGAGGAGTATCAGAAGATTGCAAAGCCGGTTGTGGAGATTACTGCGGAAGAGGCACTTTCCGCACAGCCTGTTCCACAGACACGCAAGAAGACAGCGGGCGGTGTTCTTATCGACGGAATGGATAACTGTCTCATCAAGTTCTCCCGTTGCTGTAATCCGCTTCCGGGTGATGATATCATCGGTTTCATCACAAGAGGTTTCGGAGTATCCGTACACAAGAAGAGCTGTACAAATGTACCGAAGGACATGAGTGTCTGTCCTGAGCCGGAACGCTGGGTAAATGCCCACTGGGAAGGTCAGGTCAAAGAGGAATTCAAGTCCACACTTCATATTGTGGCTCAGGACAGAGCAGGTCTCCTTGCCGATGTCACAATGCAGATGGCAAACATGCATCTGTTTATTCACGATTTAAATTCCCGTGGTATCAAGAATTCAGATAACGCTGTTATTTCAGCCACAATTTCCATCGATGGTCTTGAGCATCTGCGCACAGTAATTGAACGTCTCTCAAAGATAAAGGGAGTTATTTCAATCGACAGGAGCTGACAAATGAAAGTTACACCATACTTTGAATGTGGTTTGCTCGGTGAAAATACATATGTAATTACAGACGAAACTTCGGGTCTCTCCGCTGTGATAGACCCGGACCTCGTCTATGTTAAGCCTGAGGCAGTAGCCTCGGCGTGTAATATAAAGTATATTCTGCTCACCCATAACCATTTCGACCATATTTATTCCGCAGATAAACTTCGCAGTCTTACAGGTGCGGAGATTCTTATTACAGCAATTGATGCTCCCGGTCTGGAGGACTCAAACAGCAATCTCGCTTCTATGATGGATGCTGAAATATCTCTCAAGGCTGACAGAAAACTTTCCGACGGAGAAATTATCATGCTTGGAGATACCGAAATCAGGGTAATGCTCACACCGGGACATACACCGGGCAGCTGCTGCTATATTACAGATGATGTAATATTCAGCGGAGATACCCTTTTCGAGAGCTCCATCGGCAGAACAGACTTCCCGGGAGGAAGCATGGCAGACATGAATAAATCTCTGCGAAAACTGATATCTCTTGAGGGAGATTACGATATATACCCGGGCCACGGGGCAGCAACAAAGCTTTCCACAGAGAAAAAGTACAATCCTTATCTTGGCGGAAGTTTTGTCTAATACATAAAGGAAACTTAAACTATGATTTTATATTTAAGCGACAACTTTTTCCACTACGAGGCGGGCAATCTCTTCCGCCTCTTTTTTCCATACGATGAATTAAAGGAAACCATTGATACTAACGATGTAGTCGAGGGTGAAGATTACATTAAAGCCATATACGGCGATGATGAGTGCTCCTGCGAAATCTTCCGTAAAGGTGAGCACCATAAAAAAGTGATGAAAATCACAGATCTCTCAGATAAAGAATACAACATAACAAATACAATTTTCCTCTGCTTCACAGAGTTCTGCGGTTATGTTCCGAAGTGGGGCATGCTCACAGGCATACATCCTGTCAAGCTTTACTGTGGTTATGTGAATAAATATGGTGAGGAAGAGGCAATCAGACTCTTTGAAGAAAAATATTATGTAAGCGAAGAAAAAACCGAGTTCTGCCGTAAAATCGGTGGGGTTCAGAATCCTATAGTTGAAGCTGTTGAAGAAAACGACTTCAGCCTTTATATCTCAATTCCTTTCTGTCCCACAAGATGTGCCTACTGCTCCTTTGTCTCCCAGAGTATAGAGAAGCAGAAGAAACTCATTGAGCCTTATGTAGAAAAACTTCTTGAGGAAATCGAGTACACAGCAAAGGTTGTAAAAGAAACAGGTCTTCGTCTTATCAGTGCATACATGGGTGGAGGAACTCCGACAACACTCAATCCCGACCAGTTAAGAAGAGTAATCGAAAAGGTTTACGAATGTTTTGATATGAGCTCCTGCCATGAGTTTACGGTAGAAGCCGGCCGACCTGACACCATTGATAAAGATAAGCTCGATACTCTTCGTTCTCTCGGAATAACAAGAATCAGCGTGAATCCGCAGACTCTGCAGGATAATGTTCTCGAGAACATAGGAAGAAAACATACCGCACAGGATGTTGTGGATGCATATAACCTTGCAAGAGAGTGTGGCATGGACAATATCAATATGGATCTTATTGCAGGTCTTCAGGGCGATACCTATGAGAGTTTTGTCGATACCCTCGAGAAGGTGTTTAAGCTTAATCCTGAGAATATCACGGTTCATTCTCTTGCGCTTAAGCGTTCGGCAAGAATTTTCCATGAGCAGGAAACTCAGGATTACCACAACAACCGTAACCTTGCGGATGATATGATAGATTATTCCGTAAAACGCCTGACAGAAGAGGGCTACGAACCATATTATCTATATCGTCAGTCACGTATGGTGGGAAACCTTGAGAATACAGGATGGGCAAAGCCCGGAACAGTCTGTGCATATAATATCTATACCATGGATGAATCTCAGACCGTCATTGCATGTGGTGCCGGCGGTGTAACCAAGCTCAAGGATCCTTACAGCGACAGACTGGAGCGCATTTTCAATTTCAAATATTCATACGATTATCTTGACCGTTTTGATGAGGTAATATCCAGAAAAGACGGAATAAAGGAGCTATATGAGCAATTTCGCCAGCGGATACGTTAAGTATATAAATAATCTTGAGCAGATAAATGATGCCGCAATTGAAAATCCGTTGAGAATGATAACCGAGGTGGAAAATGCCTATCGGGATCACCTTGAGGATATAGCGAGAAATATTCTTGCACGACACGAAAGTCTGAGAATCTGTATGCTGGCAGGTCCGTCCAGTTCCGGAAAAACCACAACAGCTCATCTTCTTCAGAAATATTTAAGGGACAGAGGTGTAAATTCCTATATTGTTTCCATGGATGATTTCTATCTTGGAAGAGAGCAGACTCCGCTCACCTCTGAGGGGAAGCCGGATTATGAAAGTGTAGATGCACTCGATGCCGAGAAGATAAGGATCACTCTTACAGAGGCGATTACATCCGGGAAAATAAGCATACCTCACTTTGATTTTGAGCTTTCAAGAACCGTAGGAGATAACAGGGAAATAGACCTTAAGGAAAATGATATTATTATCATGGAAGGTCTTCACGCACTCAATCCTGTGTTTACAAAAGATCTTCCCGCTGATAGGGTGATAAAGCTCTATGTCAGTGTGAAGCAGGAGATAAAGGATATTAACGGAGAGGTTATTTCTCCCATGGATATCAGACTTGTTCGCCGAATTGTCAGAGATATGCGCACAAGAGGAACAGATGCCGAGGGTACTATTTTAATGTGGGAAGACGTAATGTCAGGGGAAGATAAATATATCCGCCCTTATAAACTCAGTGCCGATTATACCGTGAACTCCATTCATATATATGAACCATGTGTTCTCAGAATGCAGGCCATTCCCGTGCTCAGAAAAATCGAGGAGAACAGTCCGACATACAGAAAAGCAAGAGAGCTTGAATCAAAGCTGATGCGCTTTGAACCGATAGCCACACAGCTTGTTCCGAAAGAATCCATGCTCAGAGAGTTCATAGGCCCAAAATATGGCTGATTTTAGCGAAAAATTCACAATTTCGACATTATTATTCAATTGCAAAAACAGCTGTTCTGATATATAATATCCATAGTGTTAAAAGTAACACGGAAATATGGAGGTTTATATTATGAGCATTATTGACGAGGTATTGGCTAACGTTAAAAGTGCCGCCGATGTTTTCGGCAGAAAAGCAAACCAGGTTGTAGACATTTCCAAGCTCAGATACAATGTCAGTTCTCTTAACACAGAGATTGGAAAAAGATATGCAGAGCTCGGTCAGTATGTCTATGACGGAACAAAGAACAGCAATGTAGACAATACAGTACTTGCATCAAAAATCGAGGAGATTGATGACCTTTACAATCAGCTCTCAGATATTGCAAAGCAGATTGCAGAGCTTCAGAACAAGGCTATCTGTCCTGAGTGTGGTAAAGAGGTCGCAATAGGATCTGTTTACTGCTCTTTCTGTGGCGCAAAGCTTCCGGAAATCAAGGTTGAGGAGCCTGTCTGTGAAGCAGATGAGTCTGAAACCGAATCACAGGAGTCAACCGAAGCAGAAGAAAATGCTGAGGTAGAAATTGAAGATATTCCTGTTGAATAACGGAAATTCATCAAAAAATTAAAAGACTTAAAGGGGAAGAAGGTGCAAAAACCTTCAAATCCCCTTTTTGTTTTGTAAAATGAGGAAAGAATATGTCATATAATCCAAAACACATGTCCGGTAAAAATCATGAAGTAAGTCATGAACCGGTAAATAAAGGTGCCGTGGCTCAGAAGGTAGTTAAACAGAGCTTTCTTCAGGGTGCAATCATACTCACCCTGAGTATGGCAATTGTTAAAGCCATAGGCGCACTGTTTAAAATCCCTCTCGCAAACATCATTTCAGAAAACGGCATGGGATATTTTGGTACAGCATATAATCTCTATGCTGTGCTTTACAGCCTTGCAACAGCAGGTTTCCCAATAGCTATCGCCAGAATGGTAGCAGAGGGTTATTCCCTCGGGAATTATAATCAGGTAAGACAGGTAAAAAGAGTTTCGCTTCCGATATTCCTGATAACAGGTTCAATCGGAACATTGATTATGATACTCGGAGCAGGGGCTTATACAAATTATGTTCAGAACCCCGGAGCTAAGCTTTCCATAATCTGCCTCGCTCCATCCATATTCTTCTGCTGTCTCGCATCTATATATAAAGGATATTACGAAGGTATATCCAATATGATGCCGACAGCAATATCCGAAGTAATCGAGGCGCTCTCCAAGTTTATCTTCGGTCTTGCAGGAGCATTATTCGTTGTAAAGTATTTTGCCTCCGAGTATGCGAATACGGGAATGCTGCTCGGAAAAGCCGTATCTGATTCCGATGCTGTGCTCATTTCCTATCAGTTTGCATCTGCGGCAGCCATTGTTGGTGTAACAATAGGTTCTTTCCTGTCATGGGTATTCGGATGGGCTTATTTCAAAGTCAAGGGCTCCGGTATTACTCCTGAGATGTACGAGAGTGCACCACCTGCCGAAAGCGGAAGAACAGTATCAAAAAAACTCATTGCCATTGCAGTTCCGATTGCCATAGGTTCACTTGTTTCCAGCTTTGCCGGTCTGGTAGATACCAGCTTCCTTTTAAGACGTCTCGGTGATGTTATGGTAAAAAGCGGTGATGTGGTTCTTAATATGTATAAAGGCCTCATCCCGGCTGAGAATCTTGTCGATATTTCAACTGTTCCGAATTTCCTGTACGGTTGTTACAATAACGGTCTCACAATTTTCATGCTCATTCCAACAGTCACCACAGCCTTTGGTGTTGCGGCATTACCGGCCCTCACATCAGCATGGGCAAGGGGAGATAAAAATGAAATAAAAAGCAGTATAGAATCAATTATGAGACTTACATCTCTTGTATCTATTCCTGCCGGTTTAGGAGTTACTGCCCTTGCAAAGCCCATAGCGGAACTTCTCTATGGCTCAACCGGTGCGTCTGAGATAGTTGGCAGAACTCTTGTAATTCTTGGTATTGGTGCTATTTTTTCAGCAATAAGCACACCTATCAGCTCAATGCTTCAGGCAGTTGGAAGAGCCGATATTCCTGTAAAACTTCTGTTTATCGCGCTTACAATCAAGATTGCGGTAAACTATGTGCTTTGCGGTATTCCTGTTATCAACATTCAGGGGGCAGGTTCCGGTACTCTCTGCTGCTATCTGTTTATGACTGTGGCAGAAACAATTGCCCTCATCAGAGTATCCCATGTAAGATTCAGTATGAAGCTTACATTTATCAAACCGGCAATATGCAGTGTGATATGCTGTGCGGCGGCATGGGGAACTAATTACGTTCTCTCTATGTTTGGAATATCCATTAAGATCACATGTCTTGCTGCAATAGTGGCAGCCGTTGTGGTTTATGCAATTACACTCCTTATTTTCAAGGCAATTCCAAAGAGTGATATCCTCATGCTTCCAAAGGGAGAAAAAATTGCGAAAATACTTGAAAAAAGAGGCTGGATAGGATAAAATAGAAAAGCTTCTGTAAAAGGGGTAATTTAACCGATAATTGTATAGCGAAGAATCACAGCTTATACGTATGTTTTTACGGTTATATTCCAAAACAGAAATAATTGCTGATAGTAGAGTGCTATAATGCGCAATGCTCACTATCAAGCATAAAAAGATAAATAATATAAATTTGGAGGAAATACAAATGAATAAGACAGAATTAATCGCAGCAGTAGCTGAGAGAGCAAATCTCACAAAGAAGGATGCTGAAACAGCAGTTGCAGCAGTTATCGATACTATCACAGAAGAGCTCATGTATGGTAACAAGGTTCAGCTCGTTGGCTTCGGTACATTTGAGGTTCGTGAGAGAGCTGCTCGTACAGTTACATACCCAAGAACAGGCGAGAAGAAGGAAGTTGCAGCTTCCAAGGCTCCTGCATTCAAGGCTGGTAAGGCCCTCAAGGACGCAGTTAACGTCTGATTAATGTAATAATCCGTGGGCTCGGTTTTACCGAGCCTTTCTTTTTAGGCAAAGGAGTATAAATATGAGACTTGATAAATATCTTAAGGTATCCAGAATAATTAAGCGCAGAACCGTTGCAAATGAAGCATGCGATGCAGGCAGGGTAATTGTAAACGGAAAACCGGCAAGAGCATCCTATGATGTCAAGGTGGGAGATGTTATAGACCTTCAGCTTGGAGCAAGGGGAATCAGGGCAAAGGTAGTGTCCGTAAATGAATACGCAAAAAAAGAGGATGCTCCGGCAATGTATGAAATAATTGCGGAATCATGACGGGGTACAGCTCATGATATTAAACAAAGCAGTACTTCACATTCTCGATCCGTTATCCGAGATTTCGGTAATGTCCACAGCATGTCTGAATTTTGTTCAGCCTGCAAACGGTGAATTTATAAATAAACAGCTGGAGAAAATCGAGAAGGACCCTGACAGAAAAAAGGCAAAATTCCAGGAGCTCAGTCCATTCCGTGATATAGCACAGGCTTATTCCGAGAGCGGAAAGACAGAGCAGGACCTTGTGATTCTTTCCACATCCATAGCACAGTACTATTACGATAAACTCAGAGAAACCGATGATCCACAGCCCTGTGATATACTTGTCGCAGAGTACACAGAGAAGGAAAATCTCTCCGTTGCACTCATGATATTCAGTCACAAGACAGCATTCACACATAATGTTATTTCAGCCTCAGAGGGCCCCGAGACTGAGATAATAAAGCACAAGGCAATTCTTCCATCAGGAACATCCAAGCCTGATTCCTACGCACTTGTCAATCTGACAGACTTTTCAGTTGTGTTTTTTGACAAAAAGAAGACAAGAAACGGAAAGAGCTGTTATGTTCTTCGTGATGATATTCTCAGTGTAGAGGCAGAGGCATCTTCAAGAGAAGTTGTAAAAGCTGTTGATAAGGCAGTTAAGGCGGTAGCCGAGGAATTCGGAGCAAACAGTACTCAGGCATTGCAGAAAGCCAGAAATTTTATATTTGAAAGTGCTGCAGAGGGTGAATACTTTGAGCTTGACGATGTCAGTGAGGTGGTCTTTGAGGATAACCTCAGCATGAAGAATACTCTCAAGGAGAAACTTCACGAAACAAAGCTTCCGAAAAATGTTCAGGTCGACAGAGCCTATGCCGAGCGCCAGGCAACAAAACACAGAATAAAGACAGATACCGGAATTGAGATAAGTTTTCCATCTGAATTTACGGATTCCACCGAGTATATGGAGTTCATAAACAACCCGGACGGTACTATTTCCATAGAGCTGAAGAAGATTGGTAAAATTGAAAACAAATGATGAATAATATGCATTTTGACTATGTAATTTATTCACTTTGGTTAAATATTTTTTGGTTATTACCACGAAAATACGTTAAAAATGAATTTTAGTTATACATCTCTATTGCATTTTTATTAGTATCAAACTATAATGTGTGAGTAAATAATTATGATTATTCATAATTGAAAGAAAGGAAAATCATCATGAAAAAGGTAATTGCTTTACTTTTAGTTCTTGTTATGTCCGCAATGTGCTTCACAGCATGTTCCGACTCTAAGACAGAGAGCAGCTCCGAGAGTGCAGCTGAATCTTCAGTAGCAGAGTCTTCCGAAGAATCCACAGAGGCTGAGTCCTCCGAGGAGTCTGCAGAGGCTACAGAGACAGCAGAGTTCACAACAGTAGCTGAGGGTGTTCTTACAATGGCTACAAACGTTGCTTTCCCTCCATACGAGTTCTATGACGGAGAGACACCAACAGGTATCGATGTTGAGATCGCTACCGCTGTTGCTGAGAAGCTCGGTCTCACACTCGAGGTTGTAGATATGGACTTCGGTTCCATCATTACATCCGTACAGCAGGGCAAGGCAGACTGCGGTTTTGCAGGCATGACAGTTAACGAGGAGAGACTCCAGAACGTTAACTTCACATCTACATATTCCACAGGTGTTCAGGTTATCATTGTTAAGGAAGGCTCCGATATAGCAACAGCTGACGATCTCGCAAATGCAGAGCTCATCGGTGTTCAGGAGGCTACAACAGGTCACATCTACTGCGCTGACGATTTCGGCGAGGATCACGTAGTTGCTTACAACAACGGTGCAACAGCAGTTCAGTCCCTCGTAAATGACAAGGTTGACTGCGTTGTTATCGATAAGCAGCCTGCTCTTAACTTCGTAGAGGCCAACGAGGGTCTTAAGATTCTCGACACAGAGTATGTTCTCGAGGACTATGCTGCATGCGTATCCAAGGATAACGAGGCTCTTCTCAAGGCTATGAACACAGCTCTCGACGAGCTCACAGCTGACGGCACAATCCAGGCTATCCTTGATAAGTACATCAAGTAATTATTACTGAACTGATTTGGGGAAGCAGTCTGAAAACCGACTGCTTCCTTATTTTATTGAATAGAAAAAAGGAGGACAGATTTTGGAGAAATTCAAAACAGGCATTTATCAGACCTTTGTACTCAATGATAACTACATGTATTTTGTAAACGGCCTAAAAATTACCATGCTTGTAGCCTTATTCGCACTTCTCATCGGTCTTGTTTTAGGTGCCGCTATTTCCATCGTTCGTTCTGCCCATGACCAGCAGGGAGAGGGCAAGAAGAATCCTGTACTCGGATTCTTTAACATACTCTGCCAGTTTTACCTCACAGTAATCAGAGGAACACCATGTATGGTTCAGCTGCTTATAATGTGGTTTGTAATCTGGGCAAGCGCAAGAAGTACTGAGAAGAACATGATTATCTGCGCTATTCTTACCTTCGGAATTAACTCCGGTGCATACATCGCCGAGATTTTCCGTTCAGGTATCATGGCTGTAGATAAGGGACAGATGGAGGGAGGACGTTCCCTCGGTCTTTCCTATGCATCCACAATGAAAAACATTATTATCCCACAGGCTTTCAAGAACGCCATTCCGGCCCTCGGCAATGAAATGATTACTCTTGTTAAGGAAACATCCATTGTTACCGTAATCGGACTTAAGGACCTCACAAAGGGAGCTCTCATCATTCAGGGCAACACCTTCCAGGCACTTATACCGTTCTTTGCCATTGCGGCTATTTATCTTTCTGTTGTTCTTATCCTGTCATGGATTATGTCAAATATCGAGAGGAGAATGAGAAAAAGTGATCAGCGTTAAAAATCTTACAAAAGCCTTTGGCTCAAACCTTGTTCTCGATAATGTAAATGAGCATATCGCAGAGGGAGAAAAAGTAGTTATTATCGGCCCATCAGGCTCCGGTAAATCAACTTTCCTTCGCTGTCTCAACATGCTTGAAACACCAACTTCCGGTCAGATTTTCTTCCATGGGGAAGAGGTTACTTCCAAAAAAGCCAACCTCAATAAAATCAGACAGGAAATGGTAATGGTATTCCAGCATTTCAATCTTTTTAATAACAAAACAGTTCTCAAGAATATTACTCTTGCTCCGGTCAAGCTCGGCAGAATGAGTAAGCATGAAGCTGAAGAAACAGCCGTGAGACTGCTTGAAAGGGTTGGTCTTGCAGATAAGGCGAATGCATATCCTGCCCAGCTTTCAGGCGGTCAGAAGCAGCGTGTGGCCATTGTAAGAGCCCTTGCTATGCAGCCGAAGGTAATGTTGTTTGATGAGCCTACATCAGCTCTTGATCCCGAGATGGTAGGTGAGGTTCTCAGTGTAATGAAAGAACTTGCCGAAGACGGAATGACAATGGTTGTTGTAACCCACGAGATGGGCTTTGCAAGAGAAGTAGCCGACAGAGTTATCTTTATGGATGGCGGCGGTGTTGTAGAACAGGGACCACCTGAGAAGATTTTCACAAATCCGGAGTCACCAAGACTTCAGGACTTTCTTTCAAAGATATTATAAAAGGTAAAAGCGGACACCGTGTGGTGTCCGCTTTTTCGTAGAAGCTTTAATTCTTTTCAATAACAGAGTCGCTGATTGAGCGAACCTTGAGGAGTGCATCATTAAAAACATGATATTCACTCCACATTGTCTGAAGTCTCTCAATACCTTTTTCTTCAATGTGATAGTAGATTCTTGAGAGTCTTGAACCGACAGTTTTCTTGCAACTGGTAACATATCCGTTTTGTTCAAGTCTGTAAAGAGTCGGATACATTGACCCCTCTGGGATAGTAATGATACCTTCGGATCTTTCTTTGATTTCCTGGGAAAGCTGGTAGCCGTACATATCCTCTTCCCTTAACAGGGTGAGAAGAAGCATCTCGACAGAACCCTTTTTAAAGTTGTCTCTGATACCCATAATAACTTCTCCTTTATTTAATTATTCTTTTTTCGGCTCATTGTGAACCTTAACTAAATTTTACTTTATTATAGTGTTTATCGTGCATAATTGCAAGTGCTAATTTTAGTATTTTTCTATACACTTTAAAAAACTATTGAAAAAAGGGGTAGTTTTGAACAACTACCCCGATTTTTTGCATATATTTAACATAGATTTTACTAATGAATAGAAAACCTACTGAATAATTATCCGCGAAGTTTTTTCACAAGTTCAGCGGCTTCGTGGGCATTATTTTCGATAAGCTCGAAATTGCCATCATTTATTGCATCAACAGGACAAATCCATGTTCCGCCTGCGGCAATGCAGTTTGGCTGGGTGAGATAACTTTCTGCGTTACTCATTTTTACTCCGCCTGTCGGCATAAACTTAATCTGGGAGTAAGGACCTGAAAGAGCCTTAAGCATTCCGACACCTCCGACAACTTCGGCAGGGAAGAGCTTTACTGTTGTAAGCCCCATTCTCATACAGGCTTCAACTTCTGTGGGTGTTGCACATCCCGGGAATACGGGAATATCATTCTTTACGCACCACTCAACAACAGCCGGGTTTGTACCGGGGCTGATAATTGCCTTTGCACCTGCCTTGACAGCTGTTTCTGCCTGCTCAGGTGTGAGAACTGTACCTGCGCACACAAAACATTCAGGAACATTCTCACTGATGAGTTTAATTGCGTCAGCAGCGGCGTCAGAACGGAAAGTAACCTCAGCTGCAGG